>JADLHR010000127.1 GCA_020848665.1 Anaerolineae bacterium | reverse complement strand
CTCCCGCACCGCCTGCGCCGCCCCGGCACGCGGGACGCGCACCTCGTACCCGTCGCGCAGCCGCTTGAGGCTCACCACGCCGTGTTGAAGCTCGTCCGCGCCCAGGAAAGCAATCACCGACGCGCCCTTGCGATCGGCGTACTGGACCTGCTTGCCAATCGAGCGGTTGGGCTGCATGACGACCTCGGTGCGGATGCCCGCCGCGCGCAGGTCGTGCCCCAGCGCCAGTGACGCGGCCTGCGTCTCCGGCCCGAAAACCGTCACAACAGCCTGCACGACCGTCCCGGTCAGCTCCGGCGGATAGAGATCGAGCAGGTCCATCAGGTCGATGATCCGCTCGATCCCCAGGCTGGAGCCGGTCGTCGGCAGGCTGTGCTTGCGGAACATGCCGATCAACTCGTCGTAGCGCCCGCCGCCGGTCACACTGCCCAGGTTATCGGGCCTGGTGATGTAGGTTTCGTAGACAGGGCCAGTGTAGTAGCCCAGGCCGCGCACCATCGCCAGATCAACCGTATACCGCTCCGGCGCGACGCCCTGCGCCGCCAGATACTCGACGATCTGCTCCAGCTCGGCGATGCCTTGCAGCGCGATCGGGATGTCCTTCAACTGCGCGCGCACCTCGCCCAGCGTCTCGACCCCACCATGACGCAACGCCAGCAGATCGGTCATACGTCCGATTACGCCGTCCGCGATTCCGCTGGCGGCCAGTTCGCGCTGCACGCCGTCCAGCCCGATCTTGTCGAGCTTATCAATGCTGCGGTACAGGCTGCCAAGCTGCGCGTCCGGTACCCCGGCGTAAATCCCGACCCCGATCAGAATCTTGCGGTTGTTGATATGCACCGTGAAATCGTGGAAGCCGAGCCGGTCGAGGGCGGTGGTCAGCAGGGTAATGATCTCGGCGTCGGCGGCCATACTCTCGACGCCGACAATGTCCACATCACACTGCACGAACTCGCGGTAGCGACCCTTCTGCGGGCGGTCACCGCGCCACACCGGCGCGATATGGTAGCGACGGAACGGCATCGACAGCTCGTGCTCGTGCATGGCGAAATAGCGCGCCAGCGGCACCGTCAGGTCATAGCGCAGAGCCAGCTCCTCTTTGCCGCCGGGGTGCTGCGCGTGGAAAATCAGCTTATCCGCTTCCTCACCGCTCTTGCCAAGCAGCGTTTCCAGCATTTCCAGCGTCGGCGTGTAGATCGGCTCGAAGCCGAAGGTCTGGAAGACGCTGGTCACTACGCCGATCACATAATCGCGCTTGAGCACCTCGCCGGGCAGAAAATCGCGCATGCCCTTCGGCAGTCGGGGGTTGATCTGTGCCATGCCTGCTTACTCCATCTGGCCTGCCAGAACCGGGTCAGGACACAAAAAAAGCGGGCGTCCAGCGCCCACACGTTTCATCCATAGCGGCGTGCGTCGCCCAAACGTCATGCAATCGTGGTGATCAGACGGTGGTTAGTGCAGCGACGCATGTGATATTCTCCTCCTGGCCGCGTTGTTCAAGTATAGACAGCTTGCCTGGGGATGTAAAGCATCTGCGCGTATCCGTGCGATGCAGCCCCGCTACACCGAAGGAAAAAACACCTGCTATGCCGGTTAAAGTCCAATGGTTCGAGCTGGGGCGTGTCCTGGTGTACGAGTTCAGCGGCCGGATCACGCTCGACGATCTTGAAACGCTGCACCGCCGCGAAGCGCCCTTCTACGACACCCTCGGGCCGGGTGACAGCCTGTTCGCCCTGCTCGACCTGACCCATCTGTACAGCGTCCCGGCCGAGTTGTTCGCACCACTGCAACAAGCGCGCGTGATCAGTGACCCGCGCGTGCGCGTGGCGGGCGTTATCGGCGCCAACCCCTACCTGCGTGCGCTGGCGACCAGCCTGGGCCTGATCACCCTGCGGCGCGATTTCATCTTTCACCCAACACGCGCCGAGGCGCTGGCTCACCTGGGCATTGAGCTAACCACGCCGATGATGGAAAGCGCCTGAGCGCCGCCGGTCAGTCCTCGGCGGTCAGCGCGTAGATCAGCAGATCGGCCAGCTTGCCATCCACATCGCGCACGAAGTGACGCAAGCGTCCTTCGAGCGTGTACCCCGCGCGCTCGGCTACGCGGGTGCTTAGCATATTGCGGGCGTCCATACGAATCTCCACCCGCCGCGCGCCGAGCATATCAAACGCGAAGCGCGTCTGCGCGCGTACCGCCTCGGTGATGTACCCCTGCCCTTGCAGGCTGGTCCGCACCCAGTAGCCGATCTCAAAAAACGGGACGCTCCAGTCCCGGCACATCAGCCCACTGCCGCCGACAAACAGGCCGTCTTCTTTACGCAGCAGGATCAGCGGCAGGCTTTCGCGCGTCAGCCATTGGGCCGCCATCTGCCGATAGACCTACTCAGTGTCATCCGGCGAGGGGAGTGGATGAACCCAGGGCATCCAGGGCCTCAGCTCGGCTTCGGATTCGCGGATCGCCGCGTTGCCCGCCGCGCCGTCGCCCGGGCGCGGCGCGCGAATCAGCAGGCGCTCGGTCTCAAGCTGATCCGGAAAATCGCGCAGGATGGGGTCGAGTGGCGCAGGCATGGCGTTTGCTCCGGAGACAGGCACTTTTTACAGCGCGTGGATCGCGTCGAGCAGCGCGCCGCTGCGCACGGCTTCGACCAGCGCGGCAATGCTCGGCCCCAGCGCCACGTCGCGGGTGATCGGGCGCAGAAGCTCGCCCGGTGCGATCTCGACCTGGCGCAGCGCGTCGAGCGCCGCCGCCGTGCCGCGTCCGAGCCGCGCGCCAGGGGTCGCCGCCAGCCGTAGCTCGACTGCCTGGTAAGCGCACAGCAGCTCGATGGCGATCACCGTCTGCGCGTGCGCGGTGATCTGAGCCGCCTGGCGGGCCGCGATCGTGCTCATGCTGACGTGATCTTCGCGGTTGGCGCTGCTGGGGATGCTATCCACGCTGGCCGGGTGCGCCAGCACCTTGTTCTCGCTGACCAGCGCGGCGGCGGTGTACTGGGCCATCATCAGGCCGTTGTTCAGCCCTTCTTCGCCAGGCGGATCGACGATCAGAAACGGGGGCAGACCGCGATTGAGCCGCCCATCGGTCAGCAGAAAGGTGCGCCGCTCGGAGATGCTCGCCAGGTCCGCCAGCGCGATCTTCAGGAAATCGAGCGCGTAGCCGACCGGCGCGCCGTGAAAGTTGCCGCCGGAGACCGCTTTGTTCAGGCGCGGCAGGTGCAGCGGACCTTCGTCGGCGGTGAAGATCAGCGGGTTGTCGGTCACGGCGTTGATTTCGCGCTCCAGCACGCCGCCCACGTAGTCGAGCGTATCCAGGCACGCGCCGAGCACGACCGGCGCAGCGCGCAGGCTGTACGCGTCCTGCGGCGGCCCCTCGGATGGCGCCAGATCGTGGTCAGCATCGCCGCGCACCAGATCGCTGCCCTTCAGCAGGTCATAGACAAAAGCGGCCACGCGCTGCTGGCCGCGATGACCGCGCACGCTGTGAAGATGCGGCAGTAGGGCGTCGCGGAAGCCACGCAGCGCCTCTAATGACAGCGCGAACGCGATCTCGGCGTTCGCCAGCGCGCGAACTGCATCGTGCCACGCCAGCACGCCGATCGCCGTGCTGACCGTCGTGCCGTTGATCAGCGCCACGCCCTCTTTTGCGCCAAGCGCCACGCGCGGGATCCCGGCGGCAGCCATCGCCTCGGCGCCATCGACCAGCGCGCCCTGCCAGAACGCCTGCCCGTTAGCGCCAGGATGTGGCGCCTCGCCCGGCGCAGGCGCGCTGAGCACCAGCGCCAGATGCGCCAGCGGCGCGAGATCGCCCGACGCGCCCAGCGATCCCTGGCACGGCATCGCCGGGATCACGCCCCGGTTCAGCATGGCGATCAGCGTATTGATCACGTTGGGCCGCACGCCGCTGTAGCCCTGCGCCAGGGTGTGCGCGCGGATCAGCAGCGCGGCGCGCACCGCGTCTTCGGGCAACAGATCGCCCACGCCGACCGCGTGGCTGAGCAGCAGGTTGCGGCTGAGCTGCGCCGCCTGCTCACGGTGGCGGAACACGGCGCG
>JADLHR010000126.1 GCA_020848665.1 Anaerolineae bacterium | reverse complement strand
TGTGCTGCACCGCCGGCTGGACGCGCTTGGCATCCAGCATGTTTACGAGGAGTATCCGGACGGCCACCGGGGCACGCACTATCGCTACGATGTGTCGCTGCCGCTGCTGGCCGAGGCGCTGCAATGAACAAGCGCATCACGCGGAGCGCGCGGCGGAATGCGCGGCGTGCGGCTCCGCTGCTGGTTATAGTCCTGCTGGCGCTGGCGGCGCTGGCCTGCACGCAGGGCGGCGGCGAGGTGATCCCCATCACTGCCACACCGCTCTACGACGAGGAGGGCCAGGTCATCATCCCGCCCTCGATGACGCCCGCCGGTCCGACCAAGACGCCGCTCCAGCCGACGCCGAACCCGGCGCGATCGATGCCGCAGAGCGGTTCGAGCTACGTCGTGCAGCCCGGCGACACGCTGGGCACGATCGCCTCGCTCTACGGCGTCACCGTCGCCGAGATGATCGCGCTCAACACGCAGCTTGCCAACCCCGACGCGCTCGAAGTGGGCGATTCGATCATCACGCCGGGGGGTAGCCTGCCAACCGGACCGGACTTCAAGCTGATCCCGGACAGCGAGCTGGTCTACAGCCCCTCCGTGAAAGACTTCAGCCTGACCAGCACAGCAAAATACGCGCCCGGTTTTCTGCGAGCGTATTCCGAAGACGTGGACGGCGAGGTGATGAGCGGCGTCGAGATTATCCACTTCGTCGCGCGCAGCTACAGCGTCAACCCGCGCCTGCTGCTGGCGCTGCTCGAATATCGCGGCGAGTGGCTGACCAACCCGCTCCCGCCGCAGCCAAAAATCGATTACCCGATGGGCATCGAGCGCGCCGGGCGCGAGGGTCTGCTGCGCCAGATGCTCGATGCGGCGGACGCGCTCAACGCGGGGTATTACGGCTGGAAGTATCGCGGCGTTACCGTCCTGACTTTTGACGAAGGGCTGCGCGTCCTCTACGCCAGCACACTCAACCCCGGCACAGTCGGCGTCCAGCGAATGTTAAGCGTGGCGACCGGCTCCGCCGAATGGCAGCGCGACGTAGCTCCGGACGGCTTCTTCCAGACATACCTGGCGCTGTTCGGTGACCCGTTTGCCCGCGCTATCGAGCCGATCACCCCGCCTGACCTGACGCAGCCGGCGCTGACGCTGCCGTTTGCGCGCGGCGAGGAGTGGGTATATACCGGCGGCCCGCACGGCGCCTACAACAGCGGATCAGCCTGGGGCGCGGTGGACTTTGCGCCGCCCAAGCCTTCCGACGAGCTGGTAGCGATGCAAGGGTCGTGCTATGTCTCGCCCTATTGGGTAACCGCCGTCGCACCCGGTGTGATCGCGCGCAGCGGGGATGGCTATGTGATCCTCGACCTGGATGGCGACGGCGACGAGACCACCGGCTGGGCGATTGTCTACCTGCATATCGACAACCACGAGGTTGTCAGAACCGGCGCGCGCGTCAGCAGCGGTGACCGGCTGGGACATCCCTCGTGTGAAGGCGGCTTCAGCAACGGCACGCACCTGCACCTCTCGCGGCGCTACAACGGCGAGTGGCTTCCGGTCGAATGCGAGGACTGTATACCGGGCGCAGTTGTCCCGCCGTTCACGCTCGGCGAATGGACGCTGCACGGTTACGCCAATCAGGAATACCAGGGTTACATGACGCGCGCCGGGTCAAACGAAGTGCGCCAGGCCGATCAGATGCGCGAGTTCCAAGACAACAAAGTGATGTGGTGACACGGTGAGAATAAACCTGACGCCCCTGGCGGGGCTGCCCCATCGGCGGCGCGCGATCGCGCTGGCGCTGACCCTCGCGCTGCTGCTGGCGACAGGCGTGCTGGCGCTGCGCGCGCCGGAGCGCCTGGCAGCGGTCGCGCTGGCCCAGGTCGAGACGCCTACCTCAGTCCAGCTCACCTTTCCAGAGCCGACGCAGCCGCCAGAGATCGTCGCCTCGGCCTCGCCGACCCGCACAGCAACCATCGTCGCCAACAACTTCATCGAAGCGCGAGCGAGCGATACGAACGTTCGGGCCGGGCCGGACATCAACGCCGAGCGCGTCGGGCTGATCTACCCCGGTACGCAGTACCGCGTTATCGCCCGGCGCTTCGAGTGGTACCAGATCGAGTTTTTAGAATCGCCCACCGGCAGCGCGTGGGTCCACAACAGTGTGGTCGATCTGACCGGCAACGCGGCGGATATACCCGAAGTTGATCTGGAACAGATCTCAACGATTGATCCGGCGTTTATCGCGGCGCAGGAAACCGCGCGCTTTGTGCGCGAGACGCCCGGCGCGCTGGCGACGCTGACCGCCGCAGTCGAAATCACGCCCACCGGGGTCTTCACAACTTCGCCGGACGAGCTGCGCACGCTCGATCCCAGCGCCATCCCGCCAACCTTTACTGAGCCACCCTACACCAACACGCCGATCGTCATCCCGCGCGGCGCGCCCGCCTCAACCGAAAGCTCCGGCGGCCTGCCGCCCATCGTGCCGATCCTGGCGCTGGTCGCGCTCGGCCTGATGGGGCTGCTGGTCGGGCTGCTGCGGCGGCTTTAGAGCGTGTTATGCACTTGCGCGCCGGGTAAAGCCCCCCATCCCCCGGCCCCTTGCCCCCAAAATGAGGGAAGGGGAGTCCATTCAGCTTGTTTCCTTCCCTCGTTCTGGGGGAAGGAAAGCCGGC
>JADLHR010000125.1 GCA_020848665.1 Anaerolineae bacterium | reverse complement strand
CAGGCTGTTGGACGAGTTGCCGATCAGGGCGAAGGTGTACGTCCCGTTGCCGGTAATCGCGCCGTTGACCTCGTACTCCCGCCAGGTGTTGTTGGCGATGGCCCCGGCGATTTCGTGCAGATGGATCAGCTCTGGCCGGTTGTTCCAGGTGACGCCCGTCTCGGTCCAGGGGGCGCCTGTTCCGCGATAGGTGTTGGCCGCCAGCCACATGCTGCCACCGTCGGGACCGCCGTCATAGAAGTAGAACCGGATCGTCGCGCTGGTGACGGATCCAGTTACCCCGGCAACCTCAAACTTGAGGTAGCTGTCAATCTGGCCGGTGGTGGAGTACAACGCGCGCAGGTTGTTGAGCGTGCCGTAGTTCTTGGTCGGATACGCCTGCTTGACCTGTGCGTCGGCGACCGGCGTAAAGGTCAGCGTCGTGGGTGTGCCGTCTGCCAGCGTCTTCGCGCTGACTTCGGCGCTCCACGCGCTGAGCAGGTCGTTTTGCTGGCTGCCGTGCAGCGGCGTAAAGGTCCGCAGCACGATGTAGTAGGTCGTGTTCGCCGCCAGTCCGCCGATTGTACAGCCAGTCTCCGTCTTGTTTGCGGTAACGCAGCCGGCCGTGTACGGGCCGCCGGGCGCCAGACTGTAGCTGATCTCGTAGTATCCCCCATCGCCGGTGTAGGCGATGGGCGTCCACGAGACTTGGATCGCGCTGGTAGACAGGCCGCTCGCAGAGCCGTTTGTCGGTGCGACGGTCTGTGTGCTGGCCCAGTCGGGGTCATGCGTGTTCAACCACGCGGTAACCGCCGGATCGCTCGCGCTCAGCATGTTGTAACCGATGTCCAGGTCGCCGTCGCCGAGCGCCAGGTTGAGCAGCGCAGCCGGGACCTCGCCAGAGAGCCGGTTGATCGCCAAGCCAAGCTGCTCCAGCGCGGTGACATTGCCTAGCTCCGCCGGGATCGGCCCTTCGAGCAGGTTGCCGGAGAGTTCCATCTCCCAGGTATGCATCGTGCCGAGCACTGGCGGGAGCGGGCCGCTCAGGTGGTTATGCGAGAGGTCGAGGATGTTGAGGTATTGCAGGTTGGCGATCTCCGGTGGGATCGGGCCAGTCAGCGCGTTGTGATCCAGGTAGAGGTCTTCAAGCCACAGCAAATCGCCCACTTCCGGCGGGATCGTCCCGACGAGGTTGTTATTGCTCAGCCGGATACCTTCGAAGCCGATGCCTGCGCAACTCACGCCATACCAGTCGCAGGGTGTGTTGTCTTGCAGCCAGCCGGTGTTATCCGTCCAGTGGTCGCCGCCGGTGCTGTGGTACAGCGCCACCAGCGCCAGACAAGACGCCTCGGGGATTTCGGTCACCGAGGCGCAGCTAAACGCCCCGCCGAGCGTCTTCGCGCTGACTCCGGCGCTCCACTCGCTCGTCAGGTAGTTTTTCTGTGCGCCGTGCAGCGGGGTGAAGCTCCGCACCGCGAAGTAGTATGTCGTATTCTCTGCCAGCCCCTCGACCGTGCAGCCACCGTCCGCTTTCGAGAGCGTCGTGCAGCGCACGGTATACGGGCCGCCGGGCGACAGGCTGACGCCGACCTCGTAGGCGCCGCCATCAGCGGTGTAGGCGATCGGCGTCCACGACACGGCGATTGCGCTGGTAGACACGCCGCCTGCGCTGACGCCAGTCGGGGGGACGGTCTGCGTTCCGGCCCAGTTGGGATCGACCGTGCCCAGCCACGCTGCGACCGCCGGATCGCTCGCGCTCAGCATGTTATAGCCGATGTCCAGCCGGTCACTGCCGAGCGGCAGAGCGGCCAGCGCGGGGGGAACCTCGCCAGAGAACCGGTTGTTTGCCAGGCTCAGCCGCTCGGCGGCGTTGTTCGCGCCCAGCTCCGGCGGAATCGGCCCTTCGAGCAGGTTGCCGGACAGGTTCATCTCCCAGGGATGCATCGTCCCCATTTCCGGCGGGATCTGCCCTTCCAGGAAGTTGTTCGACAGGTCGAGGTAGTTCACGTAGCGCAGCCCGGCGATCTCAGGCGGAATCGGGCCGCTGAACTGGTTGTTTTGCAACCAGAGGTCTTCGAGCGTGGCGAGGTCGCCAATTTCGGACGGGATCGCGCTCATGAGCTGGTTGTCGGCCAGATTCAACCCGAAGAGGTGATCGAGGTCTCCGATCTCCGGCGGGATCGTCCCGATCAGGTTGTTGTTATTGAGCCGCAGCCCATCGACGCCGCTCCCCAGACACTCCACGCCGTACCAGTCGCAGGGCGTATTATCTGCGAGCCAGCCGGTGCTGTCATACCAGTTATTGCCGCCGGTGCTGTTGTAAAGCGCGACCAGCGCCCGGCATTCGATCTCCGGAATCTCGGTCACCGCCGCGCACACGTCCTGAAGCTCGCTCGCGCTGAGCGTCAGGCTGCCGGCCTCGCCGTCATCACCGCCGATCAGCAGGTAGTAGGTTGTGCTCGCGCTGACGGGGACATGCACCACGGACGTAATCGCGTCGCTGCATCCGACCTCGGTCAGCGCGCCGGGCGGGCCGGCGAATACCGCGAGCCAGGTGTGATAATCGGAACCAGTCGTCTCGAAACGGACGATCATATTGGCGGGTGCGGTGAAGCGATACCAGACGTTCCCGCCGGAATCGTCACACGAAGCCTGTGGGTCGTCGTCCGCCGAGGTAGCCGCACCGGTCGATTGCGTGTTGCTGTAGGGCAGGCTGCCGATTGTGAACGCGCCGCCGATCTCGTCGTTGACCGGGAGAACCGGATCGCCGCCGAATTCGATCACCAGCTCCGGGTGGCGATCCGCTGCTTCCTTTGAGTAGGCGAGCAGACTGTTGGACGAGACGCCGGTCAACGCGAAGGTGTATGTGCCGTTGCCGGTGATGGCGGCGGTTACGTCATATTCGGCCCAGGTGTTGTTTGTGACCGCTCCCGCTGTGGCGAGCGCGCTGAGCAGGGCAGGGCGGTTGTTCCACGTGACGCCGGTTTCCGTCCAGGCCGTGCCGCTGCCGCGATAAGTATTCTCGGCCAGTGAGACGCTGCCGCCGCTTGGACCGCCGTCGTAGAAGAACAGGCGCAGCGTGGCGCGCGTGACTGTGCCGCTGAGGCCGCTCAGGTCGAACTTGAGGTAGCTGTCGATCTGGCTGCTGGTGGAATACGTCGCCCGCAGATTGTTGATTACGCCGTAGTTTCTGGTCGGGCTGCTCTGCTTGACCTGCGCGTCGGCAACTGGCGCAAACGTCTGTGTGCCGGGCGGAACGGCGAGATCGCTCGCCGAAAGGATCAGCGTTCCAGTATCCAGCCACCAGCCGCTGACCACGATGTGATAGGTCGCCCCGGCCGTGACGGGGAGATCGACCTGGGAGTACGAACCGCCCTCCACGTCATCATTGCACGCGAGAGGCGTCAGATCGCCGCGCACCCCTGTGGAGATTACCAGCACAGTATCGT
>JADLHR010000124.1 GCA_020848665.1 Anaerolineae bacterium | reverse complement strand
GCGCGAGCCGGAGAAGTGCGCGGTGAGGATGCATCAGACATGCGGGGCGCTTTCAGCATCACTCACGCGGGGCAAGCGAGAACTCTGCGACCACTTCTTCGCGCGCGCGGAGCAGAATATCCGGTGTAGCCGGGAGCCGGTCACGCCGGTAAATGGTGAGCTTGATACGCGAGACGCGCAGCGGCAGCGGCGCAGCATCGCGGAAGGGGCGCAGGCGCTCGGCCAGCGGCGCGATGGGCTGCTGGCCCCAGAAGCCGAGCGTGACGTGCGGCAGGTAGCTCCAGGGGGATGGCGGACGGGCGCGCAGCGGCAAGGCGCGGCGCACGCGCAGGCGGATCGCGCGCAGGCACTCGCGCTCGCCGTCGTACACTTCGGCGAACAGCACGTTGGAGAAGGCGTTGAGCGGCCCGATCCCGATGGTGAACTCGCGGCACTGTTTGAGCGCCGCCCCGGCGCGCGCCGCTATCCAGCCCAGCGCGGAGCGTTCCCAGGTGTGCGGCAGCAGCATCCAGGCGCTGGTGCGCAACTGGCCGACGTAGTGCAGCGTGACATGCGCCCGCTCAACCGGCTGCGGCAGGTAAGGCATCATGTCCGCGAAGGCGCTCTGCCAGGCTGCCAACTGGTCGCGCAGCGCCGGATCATCGATGGGGATCACAAAGGTGATGTAGGGCATCGCCAGCCAGCGGCGCAGGCCGTGCTGCCCGCGCTCGAAGGTGTCCTCAGTGCGCTTCAGACGCGTAAACTGTTCCCACTTGGCCGCGAATACCCGGTCAAGCGCGGAGCGCTGGGCCGGAAACCCGGCGGTGGAAGTGTGCGATCCGCTCATGTGCGCCACGCTAGCCGATCACCGCTGCGCCGCCGGCCGGCTGGACGGTGAAGAAATCGCCATCCCGCCCGGTCAGCGCGCGATACGCGGGCGCGGTGTGCGCGATAAAGTGCTCGATCGCGTCCGTCTGGACCAGCGCCACGACTGCGCCCGCTTCACCGCCGCCGCTGTAGCGCGCGCCGTAGCAGGCCGGGTGGCCGGTCGCTGCCTGCCACATCGCGTCGAGCGCGGGCGAGCTACTGCCGTAATCGTCGCGGGCGCTCCAATACGAGCCGTTCATCAGCGCGCCGAACGCGCCGAGGTCTCCGGCGCACAACGCGGCGCGCCCGTCGGCTACGCGCGCGATCTCGTTGACGACGTGACGCGAGCGGCGGAACTGATCGACGGTCAAGCGCGGCTCGAAGCGGTCCAGCGTTGCGGCGGACACATCGCGCAGCATTCGCACCGAGGGGTCCTCTGCCGCGATGACGCTTACCGCCGCCTGGCAGTCCGCCGAACGCCCGCCGTAGCTGGATCGGACCAGCTCGCGCCGGGTCAGCGTGTCGCAGACGACGACGCGGGCCGCATCTGGCAGGGGGATCGACTCGGTGTCGAGGCTGCGGCAGTCCAGCCAGAAGGCCTGCCCGCGCTCCGCGCAGAGCACGGTGATCTGGTCCTGAATCCCCGTGCCCAGGCCCATATACTCGCGCTCGGCCTCGCGCCCGGCCTGCGCCAGCCCCGCGCAGGGCAGCGGCCAGCCGCCGAGCGCCTGCCACGCGACGCCGAATGCCATCTCGACGGCGGCGGACGAACTCAGCCCGGCGCGCATCGTCACGCTGCCGAGGAAGGCCGCGTCGATCCCGGCGACCGGCAGGCCGCGCCGCGCCAGCGCCCAGGCGACGCCCGCCGGATAGCGCGCCCAGCGCGGCAGCTCGCGCCCGCCGGCGTCGGCGCGCCCGTCCAGGTCGCTGAGGCGCAGCGTGACCGATTCGTCCAGGTCGATGGCGCGCAGGTGAGCGGTATCGCCCGCGCCGCGCGCTGCCGCCAGCCAGATACCGCGATCGATCGCGATGTTGATGACCACGCCATCCTGAATATCGACGTGCCCGCCGAGCAGGTTGATCCGGCCCGGCGCGCGGCTGATGATCTCCGGCGCGCGGCCAGGGAAGGCGGTCTCAAAAGCGTCGAGCAGGGCGTGCGGCGGAGCGCTCAGGGCCGGGACGCCAGGCGAGGGATTACGATTCATCGAACTCCACCAGGATTCCACGCGCTTGCAGGGCGGCGGCCAGCTCTTGCTCCTGGCCGGGGCGGACCATAACCGCAGTCGGGCCGAGCGCCGCGCCAAGATAGCGGCGCAGCTCCGGCGTCTCGGTGACCGTCTTCATCGTGTCTTCGGCGGGAATGCGCAGCACGACGCCACGCATCAGGCGTGCTGCTGCGCCGCCGCTGCGCTCCCACTGGTCGAGCAGGCGGCTGACCGAGGTTGGAAGCTCGGTCTCGGCCGCGCGGCGCAGGAACGAGCGGATTACGTCCAGCGCGATGCCCTGCGCCCTGGCCCGCTGCAATCCGGCGGCGGTCAGATGGTAGACATACGGATCGCCCGCCGGACCCCACTCGGTGATGCGCGCCAGTTGAAAACGCTCGTAGCGGCTGATCGTGCGCGGCGCGAGGATCGTGCCGTCCGGCTGGATGGTCATGCGCTCGCCTTCGTCGGGGCGGTCCGGCCAGTCGGCGGCCCCGGCCAGCGCCCGCCCGTAGACGGTCAGACGGCAGAGCGCGCCCTCGTCGCCCAGGTCGATCAGCCCCAGCCAGTGCATCGGCCCGGTCAGGATGAACCACAGCACCGCGCCATCGACCCGGTCCCAGCTTTCGAAGCCGCGCAGGTACTGGCCGG
>JADLHR010000123.1 GCA_020848665.1 Anaerolineae bacterium | reverse complement strand
CGCTGGATGTCTCCCGCACGCGCCTGCTGGCCCGCCAGGAAGGGCGCGCCGACGATAAGCCGGAAGTGATCGAGAAGCGCCTGTCCGATCACGCACGGGTCGAGGCGAGCGTCATGCCGCACTATCGCGCGCAGACCGGCCTGGTGCACGCAATTGACGGCAACCGGCCAGTTGAAGTCATCTACAACGACGTGCTCGCGCTGGTGCGGAGCTGCCTCGGCTGATACCGGGGGTGGCAGTTGCCGCGTAGATCGTGGATGGTGGGATGGGAATCACGAAACCGCTGTCGCAGCTAAGCCCCGGTCAGCGTATCGGGGCTTATACGATCCAGCGGCTAATCGCGCGCGGGCGGCAGGCCGAGGTCTATCAGGCGGCGCGAACCGGCGCTCCGATCAGCTACGCCGTTAAGGTATATCTGCCGGGCGCTATCCGAGGGCCAGCCCACGCCGCACAGTTCACCGCCGGCGCGGCGCGGCTGGCGGCAATCGCACATCCGCACATCGCGCAGATCGTCGATTACGGCTGCGGTGCTGACAATGAACTGTGCTACCTCGTGATGGAGTATGTCGAGGGAGGCACGCTGCGCGACAGCATCGCCGCTCACCCCAGCGGCTACCCGCGCGACGAGTTGTGGCGAGTGTTTGAACCAATCGCCGATGCGCTCGCCAGCGCTCACGAGCAGGGTATTGTGCATGGCGGCCTGCGGCCCGATCACGTTCTGCTGGGGTCAGGCAGCCGCCCGATCGTGATCGATTTTTGCATCCCGTGCCTGAGCGATGACGCGCCGGGCAGTCACAGCGCTCCACTGGGCGTTGTAGCGTATTGGGCACCAGAACAGGCCGCGCAGCTTGCGCCCAGCCCGGCGATGGACATTTATGCGCTGGGGATTATCCTCTACGAATTGGCGGTCGGCGATGTGCCCTTCAAGGCTGCCACACGGGATGCGCTCGTCGCGCAGCACCTGTACGAAGCGCCTGTTCCGCCGAGCCAGCGCCTGCCCGGCCTCGACCCTCGGATCGAGCGCGCGATCCTGATCGCGCTGCGCAAGAACCCGGCTGAGCGTTTTCTGTCGGTACGAGAAATGCTCGCTATCATGCGCAGCGCAGGCGCCGACGATTACGCCACGCTGACGCTCGACAAGCGCCTCGCGCAGGAAGTTCGCCGCCGCTCGAACGCAGGCGCCTTCCGCGACGCGCGCGGCGAAACGCCGGTTCCTGAGCGCACTGTCGAACTGGCCCGCCGCCGGATAAGCCGCTGGTGGTGGATCGGCGCTGCCCTGGCTCTGGCTGTCGCCCTGCTGGCAGCGGCTGCACTTTAGTCCGTTTTCACCCCGCTGAGCGCCTGTCCATCTTCGAGGATCAGCACGTGCCCGTTGCCGAGGCGCACGTCGAACGACAGCATCTCGACGCTGCGGAACGGGTGCTCCGTCCCCCACAGCGGACTCAGCTCATACTCCGTGATCGGCACGTGTGCGCGCCCGCTTTCGACCGTCTCCAGGCTGGAGCTGGCGACCGCGATCAAGGCGTGATCGTGGTCGCGGCGGACAAATACGATCAGGTTCGGGTTATCGCCGTACCCTAACGCAGCAGTCGCCGGATCGGGATTGCTCAGCAGCGCATCATATTTCTTACGCAGGCCAAAGGCGTAGCGGATCGATCCGACCAGATTATCACGGCGCGTCCAGTCAAACGCCCAGGGGCTGAACAGTGGCAGCGTCTCGGTTGGATTCGCGCGCAGCGCCTCGGCGCTGAAGTTCAGCCCGGTGTTGATCGGCTTGGTCTCCATCAGCTCGAAGCCGCTGTGAATGTACGGAATGCCGGGCAGCATGACGCTGATCGCCAGCGCATAATGTACAAATTCCAGCGGAAATGGGCGGCTGTAAGCGCGCGGAGTATTGTGGTTTTCGGTGGTGGCGAAGAACGGAACCGGCAGCCGCGCGACCGTCACCTGGCGCAGAAACTCGCGCAGGCGATCCGGCTGGTGCAGATCGAACAGCAGGAAGCCGACGACGGCGTTATACCCTTCGGCGGCACTGTGCGAATCGATGGAAAAGTCCTCGCCCCAGAAGGCGAAATCCGGGTTGATCTCGCGCGCCGAGCCGAGCACGCGCTGGCGCAGCACCGGGGGCAGCGCGTGTCCCATGTCGATCATCACGCCGTCGATCCCGAAACGCTGCTGATAGTATGGGATGACGCCCGCGATGGCATCCCACAGCGCGGAGACGGCGTTCTCTGGCTGCGCCAATCGCCGGTCGTACATGCGGATCGTGTTATACGCCATGTAGTTGAAGTCGGGATGGTCGTACAGCCGCAGATAGGTGACATCCGTCCACGGCGGCTGGGTGTCATCGGGTGGATAGTCCGAAAACGCGCCGGGTACGCGCACCCGCGTTCCGTCATCCAGCACGCCGATCCAGCGCCCCTCCTCGCGTTGAATACTCTCCGGGCGAGGCGGTGCGGTGAACATCGCCCGGTAGGCTTTGGGCGGCGCGGGCAGCGCGCTGAAGTCGTGCGCCGAGACCTTAGCCTTCGCGCGCTGCAAGTCATCCGGCGGGAAGATCGGCGCGCCATAGGCGCTGGCGTCGAGCGCCCCCGCGCGGCGGTCGGAGATGTCGGCGCGAATCCAGTAGAACCAGTCGGGATGCTGCGCGATCCAGTCGGAATCCTTCGCCGCCGTGCGCAGCACGAACTCCATCACGACGCGCATCCCCAGCCGGTGCGCCGCTTCGACAAACCCGGCAAACAGCACATCCACCTCCAGGCCCAGCGCCGGCTCGTCGAGGGTCTCATCCAGCCGGTACGGGTCGCGGATGGCGTAGGGCGAACCGAGCGTACCTTTATGTCCATCCTGCCCAACCGCGCTGATCGGCAGCAGGTGGACGGTGTTGATCTCCATGCTCTGCAAATACGGCAGCAGAGCGATGCACTTGAGCAGCGTGCCGGTGTCGCGCCAGCCGTCCGCCGAGGGGCCGATTGCCAGCCGGCCGTCCTGCTCGTGGTCAAAGGCAGTCGTCACGCGCGGAAACAGGTTGTAGGCGCGCGCATGGCGTGACCATTCGCCGCCGCCTTCGCCCTGCACCAGCAGCACCGGCTCGACTTGCTGGATTTCGCGCAGCCGCTCACCGTAGAATGTATAGGGGTTTACCAGCCGGGCGGCGGTGGTGGCTGCGTCGACCCACAGCCCTGGTACGTAGTACGGCTGCGCAAGGGCGCGCTCGCGCCGGTCGAGAGCGGCAATGATGGTCTCAAGGGCAGACATAGGCGGAAGATTCTCCTGCGCGAAGATAAAGGCGAGCGCCGCTTCACGGAGACGGCGCTCGACGCTCGACCTCGTATCGAAACAACGGCCTGGAACAGCCCCGGATTCATAAATGTATTCATAAATGTGAGGGGCCGAGCGCGGCGCCTCGCTCCGCGCTGTGCCGTTCCGACAACTCACCGATTATAGTCCGGACCGAACACCGTGACCATCAACTGGCCGAGCTTCTCACGATTCGGGACGAGGATATCCATCCCCTGCCAGTTCGTCGGAATCACATGCTCCCAGCCGACCACGCCCCGGCTGAAGTTCTCCGCCGGGATGTCCTTGACGTACCAGGCGAGCTGCAACATCTGATCGAGCGACAGGCCGGTGCGGATGCCATCTTTCAGCTCTGCCCACAGCGTAAAGGCCTGCGGCGCGAGCGATGCGATCATGTCGTACGCCAGGACGCGATCGCGGATAGCGTAGATCACTTCCTGCTGGCGGCGCTGCCGGTCGATGTCATCCGAGTTGTGGCGGCTGCGCGCGTATTTGAGCGCCGTTCCCCCGTCGAGGTGCTGCCATCCAGCGGGCAGATAGAACGGGTCGTACCCGTAATTCATGTCAGGATAGGTCGGATCGTTGATCGGCTCGCGCACCTCAACATCGATCCCGCCAATGAGATCGATGATCCTGATGAATGTCGTGAAGTCCACAATAGCATAGTCGTTGATGGGGATCCCGAAGTTGTACTGGACGGTCTGCATCGCCAGGCGCGGGCCGCCGCCTGG
>JADLHR010000122.1 GCA_020848665.1 Anaerolineae bacterium | reverse complement strand
GTTGCGCTCGGCAAACAAGGATGCTAGGCGCTGGGCTAGCGGTAGCCGTGCTCCCAGAACCACTGCCCGGCGGCCTGGATCGCGGGCCAGTTGGCGTCCAGAGTACGGTCGGTCCCGTCGCGGCCAAAGTACCCTTGCAGCCACGCCATCGCCGGGACCATTCCCCCAAGCTGCCCTTCCAGACTGTGATTGTCGCCCTCGTAGACGATCAATTGGGCGGACCGGCCCGCCTGCGCCATCCGTTCCGCCAGCGCGCGTGACTGTTGGGGCGAGACGATGTCGTCCGCCCCGCCATGCAGGAGCAGGACTGGCGCAGTGATCAACTCCGGCCAGTATACCGCCGAGCGTGCGGCGAACAGGTCCGGCGCGGCGGCAGGGGGTACGCCGAGCAGTGGCAGGTAGACCGAGCGCACGATTTCCGGCGTGTCCTTCGCCCACATGAACAGGTCCGCGATACCGCCAACCGTGACCGCTGCCTTGATCGCGTGCGTACCGCGCAGCGTGTCCTCCTTCAGCGCCATGTAGGTAACCATTCCGCCGCGTGAAAACCCGATCATGCCGAGGCGCGCCGGATCGACGACTGGCATCTGTGTCAGCAGCGGGATCAGGTTCAGCGCGTCGCTGACATCGCCCGCACCGAATGACTCGGCGCCTTCGCTGCCGCCACTGCCACGATACTGTGACGCCGCGACCACGTAGCCTGCTTCGACCAGCGGGTACAACTCCCGCCCGCTGAGCGCGCCCCGGTTGCCGACTCCGCCCCGGTTGTAGATCAAGGCGGGGAACGGGCCATCGCCCGACGGACGCCCCAGGAACCCGGCCACGCGCAGGCCGTCGCTCCAATAGCGGATGTGGTAATACTGCGAGTGGCCGGAATCGTAGATCAGTTCCTGACTGATGATCATCCCGTTCAGCGCGGCGACCGGATCGGGTGCGACAGGGGCGGCTGGCGCGTCCTCGCTGCCCAGCTGCGCCGCCGGGCTAAGCAGTTCTTCGCTCACGGGCAGAGACTCCACCGCTACGCCCGCCGCGTATTCCAGATAACCAGCGGCAACCCATCCGCGCCGCGCGCCGTCAACGGTGCGGACCAGCAGCCAGGCGCTGTCCGCGCTGCGCGCCTCGCAAACCAGCGGCGTGCTCGGCGGCAGCAGCGCCAGCGAAGTATGCGCCCGACCCGGCCCGGCGCGCAGATTCAACTCGTAGACGGTCCAGGCGGTTGGATCATCCTGCGCGGCAGACGGCGCCGCCACGCCCGCGAGCAGTATCAGGCAAACCATCAGGATCAGCAGCGTGCGATACGTCACCGGGAGAACGCTCCTTGCGCCAATGACGGATTCATGCTCTCCACTGTACACCTTCTGCGCGCAGGGGCAAACGGGCAGTATTTGGCGGGACGCGCCGCAGTTCAGCCGCCAGCCAGCGCGGCCCGAACCGGCAGCGCTATGCTTGACACCGCGCCGTTTCTCGTGCTATTCTGACACTATGTTACCGATAACATATTCTTTTTAGAGCGCGGATGCCGCGCGCCAGCCGCGCGCAACAGCGCTTTAGCCGCGTGCCGGTGTGAAGATGTCCTATGAGCACCATCGCTGATGTCGCAAAACGGGCCGGCGTCTCCAAGATGACCGTCTCACGGGTCGTCAACAATTCGGGTTACATCAGCCAGGACACGCGCAGCCGTGTTGAAGAAGCGATCGCGGAACTGGGCTACATTCCGAACACCCTGGCGCGCAGCCTGCGCTTCAAGCAGACCCAGACCATCGCCCTGATCGTCACTGACATCACCAACCCGTTCTTTACGACCATTGCGCGCGGCGTCGAAGACACTGCCAGCGAACAGGGGTTCAGCGTGATCTTCTGCAACACCGACGAATCACCGGAGGAGGAGCAGGAGTATATCCGCGTCCTGATACAGAAGCAGATTGACGGCTTGCTGCTGGTACCCGCGTGCAGCCGAACGGAGTCAGTTAGCCTGCTCCAGGACAAGACGATCCCGCTGGTTCTGCTCGACCGCCAGCTTACGGGACAGCCAATTGACAGCGTGCGATGTGATTCCGAACTGGGCGCTTACTGCCTGGTGCGCCACCTGCTCGACCTGGGTCACCGGCGGATCGCCATGCTTAGCGGCCCTGCCGACGTGACGACCGCCGCCGACCGGGTAGCAGGCTGGCGGCGCGCGCTGCGCGAGGCAGGGCTGGGCGCTCTGGCGGGCCTGCTTCATTACGGGACATATTCGGTCGATGGCGGCCATGAGATGGCGCGCCGCGCGCTGGAAACCAGCCCGCGCCCGACCGCGTTTTTGACGGCGAACAACTTTATCGCGGTGGGGGCGGTGCGTGCGCTGGCCGAGCACGGTCTGCGTGTGCCAGAAGATATGTCGTTCGTCACGTTCGATGATCTGCCGCCGATGATGATGATCGATCCTTTTTTCACGGCGGCGATGCAGCCTGCTTATGAGATGGGGCGGCAGGCGACGCTGCTGCTGCTCGACCGGCTGGAAGGCAGGGGGCCGGCAGGGGCGCATGAGATTATTCTGCCGCCTGAGTTCGTCTTCCGGCGTTCGAGCGGTCCGGCGCCGGATGCGCGCCCGTCAGAGGGTTGAAAACGGCAAATCGGTTGTATAGTAGAGTGTGGCGGGGACGCGGGGATACCTGTCTGCCCGCGTGTTGCAGAGCGATTGGAGCGGCGCCGGCCGGACCGGCGCCTGGCGCACAGAAAGGCTCGATCAGATGTTACGCTCGACACTTACTCACCCGGCGCTGCTGAGCGCGCTGGGGACGATGGGCCATGGCAGCATGGTCCTGATCGCGGACGGTAATTTTCCGTTCGGGACGCATACCAACCCGGCAGCGGCGCATGTCTACCTCAACCTGCGGCCAGGGCTGATCAACGCGACTGACGTGCTCGAAACGCTGGTGACCGCCATTCCTATCGAGGCCGCGCACGTCATGCAGCCGAACGATGGCAGCGAGCCGCCGATCTTCGCGGAGTTCCGCGCGCACCTGCCGGGGACTCCACTCCAGCCGCTCGAGCGTTTCGCCTTCTACTCCTTCGCGCAGCGCCCGGAGGTCGGGCTGGTGATTGCCACCGGCGAAGCGCGGGTGTGGGCGAATGTCATGCTGACCATTGGCGTTATCCTGCCGTAGACCTGGC
>JADLHR010000121.1 GCA_020848665.1 Anaerolineae bacterium | reverse complement strand
GCCCGGCTATCCGCCCGTTACGCTCAAAACGCTCAGTCCAGATTTGGAACGCCTGCTGATTAAGGACTCGATCAGCCCTCTCCCGCTCCATAAAGTGCTGACCTTGCTGGAGATGCTGGCGGCAAAACCAGACCACCGCTTCATACGGCACGCCAGGCTCGGCCTGGCGAAGCAGATCGTGTACGAGATTAGCAATCTGCGCTTCGGCCCTGAAATCGGCGTCGGGAAGCTCAAGCATGACGCTCCTGTGCCGCAACTGTGGCTGAAAGGCGTCAGGAGCATGGCGGCTGATCTGGAACAGGCCAGCACGATTCCCTTCACGCCGTCAAAAGTCCATCTGGGAGATGCGCGTAATCCGGGTCTGTTCCTTCGCCCCGCCTCGGTTGACGCCGTGATCACCTCGCCGCCCTACCCCAACGAAAAAGACTACAGCCGCACGACCCGGTTAGAGTCGGTGCTGCTTGGATTTACCGCCAGCCGGAAGGATTTGCGCGCCTTTAAGCAGCAGTTCGTTCGATCCAATACGCGATCGGTCTACAAAGCCGACGATGACGATGTCTGGGTGGCACAGTTGCCGCAGGTCCAGGAACTTGCTCAGGCAATCGAGCAGCGCCGTCTCGAACTGGGGAAAACGTCCGGGTTTGAAAAGCTTTATAGCCGGGTCGTGTTGCTTTATTTCGGCGGAATGGCGAAACATTTAGAGTCTTTGAAGCCCTTCCTGAAACCGGGCGCGCAGTTGGCTTACGTGGTGGGCGATCAGGCGTCCTATTTCCGTATCCTGATCAAGACGGGTGAGATTCTGGCCGAGATCGCGGCCAACCTGGGGTACAGCGTCTCAGGCATCGACCTGTTCCGCACCCGGTTTTCAACCGCCACGAAGGATTATCTGCGCGAAGAAGTCGTGTTGTTGGAATGGCCGGGGCGGTAGACAGCGCCATCGTACAGAAGGCAGCCTGGTATTATGGCATGTCTGAGAAAGCCAAATCGTTACGCGCAAATCATCGAGACTATCTTTGCTCGCAAATACCGAGAGGGCCTGACGAGTATTCCGTTCGACCGGGCCGAGCTGATCGACACGGCGACGGAGTTGGGCATCGACATTCCGAAGAATATTGGGGATATCATTTACTCCTTTCGATACCGGGTTGCCTTCCCCCTGCCGATACAAAAAGAAGCGCCTGTCGGCCAAACCTGGGTGATCGTGACAAAGGGCCGCTCACAATATGCGTTTGAGCTTAGAACGCTGGCAAGAATCCGACCCGATGAGCTGCTGCCAATCATCAAGATTCCGGATGCGACGCCAGGAATCGTGGTGCGCTATGCGCTCTCGGATGAACAAGCCCTGTTGAGCATCATCCGCTACAACCGTCTCCTCGATATTTTTACGGGCGTCGCCTGTTATTCGCTTCAAAATCACCTGCGAACAACCGTCCGTGACGTTGGTCAGGTTGAAACGGATGAAATCTATGTCGGGGTGGACAAGAAAGGGGCGCACTACGTTTTTCCTGTCCAGGCTAAAGGTGGCTCCGACGAGATTGGAGTGATCCAGATTGAGCAAGATATGGCGCTCTGCCTGGAGAAGTTTCCCGCCCTGGAAGCTCGCTCGATTGCTGCCCAATTCATGGCTGATGGCGTGATTGCGCTGTTTGAATTTGGCCTGGATGAGGAAGAAGGCATCGTCAAGCTGGCGGAACGGCATTACAGGCTGGCGCCAGCGGAAGACCTCTCCGACGCAGAACTGAACGCTTATCGCCACCGGCCCGAAAGCTAGAGAGTATTATGCACCTTTAACCCCTCACCGCGATCCGCAGATGCCCCGTCACCGGGTCCGTGAAGGGCCGCGTCTCGACGCCGTAGGCCGCGCGCAGCAGGGCCGGAGTCAGCACCTCGGCGGGCGATCCGTCGGCCAGGACCGCGCCCTCGTGCAGCAGCACCAGCCGGTCGCAGGCCCGCGCCGCGAGTTCGAGGTCGTGCAGCGCCGCGACCGCGCCCAGATCGCCCTCGCCCACCAAACCGCGCACCAGCGCCAGAATCGACAATTCGTGCAGCAGGTCGAGGTTGGCGGTCGGCTCGTCGAGCAGCAGCAGACGCGGCTGCTGGGTCAGCGCGCGGGCGATCAGCACCCGCTGGCGCTCGCCGCCGGACAGCGTGCCGATCAGCCGCTCGGCCAGGTCGAGCGTCCCGGTGCGGCGCAGGGCCTCGTCCGCGAGAGCGCGGTCCTGCGCGCTCTCCAGCGCGAAGCGGCTGAGGTGCGGGCTGCGGCCCATCAACACGACCTGGCGCACGGTGAACGGAAAATCGAGCGCCGTGATCTGCGGGACCTGCGCGACGACCTGCGCCACGCGGCGCGGCGCGTAGTCGCGCAGCGGGCGGTCGAGCAGCGTGACCGTCCCACCGCTGATCGGCCACAGGCCGCTGACCACGCGCAGCAGCGACGACTTGCCCGCCCCGTTCGGCCCGATCAGCCCAACCAGCTCCCCGGCGCGGACCGACAGGCTCGCGCCGCGCAGGATGTCCGCGTCATCCAGGCGGCAGCGCACGTCTTCGGCGCGCAAGAGCGCCCGCCCGTTATTCACCGGCAGCGCCATCGGGAAACGCCTCTGGATACAGCGCGCGTGCCACGTCTTCGACGCCCGCCGCGATGTGCTGGCTGACATTGGTCAGGTGCGCGTCGCGGATCGGGACAACGCGCCCTTCCCGCACGGCGCGCAGATCGGCGAAAGCCGGATTTGCCAGGAACGCGGCTCGCGGGTCGGCAGCATCCGCGAACCAGCCGCCGAGCAGGATCACGTCCGGGTCGGCGGCGATCACAAACTCGGCGTCGATCAGCGGATAGGCGCCCAGGTCCGCCTCGGCCACGACGTTTATCCCCCCCGCCAGCGTGATGATCTGGTCAACCGTGCTGCCGGGGC
>JADLHR010000120.1 GCA_020848665.1 Anaerolineae bacterium | reverse complement strand
CCCGGCGCGGTTGATCGATGGCGGGCGGCCCGGTAGAATGGCGTTATACGCGGATCGCGAGGGATTATGCTCGATCTGGGCATTGTCGTCGTCAACTGGAACACGCGCGATCTGCTGCGCGACTGCCTGCGCTCGGTTGAGCAGTCGGAAGGCGTAACATACCGGGCTGTCGTGGTCGATAATGCCTCGTCCGATGACAGCGCCGCGATGGTCCGCGCTGAGTTCCCGGACGTGACGCTGATTGAGAACACAGACAATCGCGGCTATCCGGCGGCCAATAACCAGGGGCTGCGACAACTCGGCTTTGAGCGCGGCGGCCCGGACGATGCGCCGCGCTATGCCCTGGCGTTGAACCCGGACACTGTTCTGCCGCCAGATGCGCTGCGCGAGATGGTCGCGTATATGGACGCCGATCCGCGTGTGGGCGTGGCCGGTCCGAAGCTGGTGCTGCTCGACGGCTCGCTGGACCTGGCCTGCCGCCGCAGCTTTCCGACGCCCGAAATCAGCTTCTACCGGATGATCGGGCTGTCAAAGATGTTCCCGCGCAGCCAGCGCTTTGGTCGCTATAACCTGACGTATCTGGACCCGGATGTCGAAACCGAGGTAGACTCGGTGGTGGGCGCGTTCATGCTGGTCCGGCGCGAGGCGATTCAGCGCGTGGGCCTGTTCGACGAAACGTTCTTTATGTATGGAGAAGACCTGGATTGGGCCTACCGCATCAAGCAAGCCGGATGGACGGTGAAATACAATCCGCGCGTGACGGTGACGCACGTCAAGCGAGCGGCGAGCCGCCAGTCCCGCCGGGCGCAGCAGGAGTTTTACCGGGCGATGCTGATCTTCTACCGGAAGCACTATCGTCCGACGACGCCCTGGTGGCTGCACGGCCTGATCCTGACGGGGCTGGCGCTGAAGGGCGGCCGTCCGCTGTGGCGCGAGCTGCGGCGCCCGAGTCCCGCCGCGTTCGTCTAGGCGCGGCGCTCGACCGGCGGCTCCGCAGTCTGCTGCACCTGGGGCTGGTCTTCAGCGACGCGCTGATGTTGTCGATCGGCTTCATGCTGGGCTACGTCGCCCGCGCGCGTCTGCCGCTGCCGGCCCTGCCCGTCAATCCCCCCTCGTTTCTCAGCTACCTGCCGATGATGCTGGTGCATGTCCTCTCGATTCTGCTGATCTTCTACATGGCCCGCATGTACCACCAGCGACGCGCAGTCAGCCGGATCGACGAGAGTTATGCGGTCGCGCAGAACGTGTCGATTGGCACCTTCCTGGCGATCGCGGTCGAGACGCTCGCCTTTAAGAACAGCGCGCTGGAGCTGGACTACCCGCGCGGGGTGATCATCTACGCCTGGGTCTTCGGCATCGGCCTGACGATCCTGGGCCGCGAGGCGCATCGCCAACTGCTGATCCGCCTGCGTGACTGGGGGTTGGCGCGCGATAACGTCCTGATCATTGGCTCCGGCGAGGCGGCGCGCACCATCGTCGCGCGTATCCGCTGGTCACCGCATCTGGGCTACAACATCGTCGGCGCGATCAACGGCGCGGCAGACTACCAGGTCGGCGATGTTCCGATTATCGGCACGACCGATGATCTGCCGGACGCCATCGACCGCTACGACGTGGACGAAGTGATCATCGCGCTGCCCGACGCCTCGCACCGCGAGCTGGTGCAACTGGTGTCGAAGTGCCAGCGCGGGCGCGTCAATATCAAGGTCTACCCGGACATCTTCGCGTACATCACCGGCGGCCTGACAGTCGATGAGCTGAATGGGCTGCCGATGCTCTCGGTGCGCGACGTGGCGCTGCGCGGCTGGAAGCTCAGCCTGAAGCGCGGCATGGACATGCTCGGCTCGTTCATCGGGCTGGTGCTGCTCAGCCCCTGGCTGGTGCTGACCGCGCTGCTGATCAAGCTCGAATCGCCTGGCCCGGCGTTCTTCTGCCAGGAGCGGATGGGCCTCGACGGGCGCTCGTTCCCGATGATCAAGTTCCGCACCATGCGCCAGGACAGCGAGAAATCCGGCCCTGGCTGGACGGTTGAGGATGACCCGCGCGTGACGCGCATCGGGCGCTTTCTGCGCAGCTCGAACTTTGACGAACTGCCGAACCTGATCAACGTCTTCTTTGGGCAGATGTCGCTGGTCGGTCCACGCCCAGAGCAGCCGTACTACGTTCAGAAATTCCGCGAGTTCATTCCGCGCTATATGGAGCGCCACCGCGAGAAATCCGGCATGACCGGCTGGGCGCAGGTCAACGGGCTGCGCGGCGACACGTCGATTACGGAGCGCACCAAGTACGACCTGTGGTATGTTGAGAACTGGTCCCTGTGGCTCGACATCAAGATCGTGCTGCGCACCATCTTTCAGACGATGTTTCACCGCAGCAAGAACGCCTACTGATGCCCGACCAATCCGACAAGCGCCGAACGCTGAGCGAACTCACGCGGCTGATGCACGACTTTGTGCGCGCCAAAGGCTGGTACGAGCCGGACTCGATCCACCCGCAGACGCCGCGCAATCTCGCCGCGTCGATCTGTATTGAGGCGGCGGAAGTGCTCGAACACTTCCAATGGAACGGTGAGACATACGATCAGGATGCGCTGGCGGGCGAGCTGGCGGACGTGGCGCTGTACCTGCTCCAGCTTGCCAGCGTGACCGGCATCGACCTGGAGCGCGCGATCCTCGACAAGCTGAACGCGAATTACGGGCGGACGTGGTCGCACGAGCGCGGCCCCGATATAAGGACCGGATAAACTGATGACGACTCCTGACACCACCAACTCTCGCCGTGTCGTCGCCGTGTATGGCAGTTCGGGCGTGAAACCTGACGAGCCGGATTGGCAGATTGCGCAAGAGGTCGGACGCAGCCTGGGCGCTGCCGGCTACGGCGTGCTGTCGGGCGGCTACGGCGGCGTTATGGCGGCGTGCAGCCAGGGCGCGGCAGAAGCAGGCGGGCACGTCATAGGCGCCGAGGTCGGGCTGTTCAAGCAGCGCGGTAAGGAGTTGAACCGCTGGGTCACCGAGCGCGTGTCCTTTGAGACGCTGCGCGACCGGCTGTACTTCCTGGTCCAGCGGCCGGATGCATTTGTTGTGCTGCGCGGCGGCATTGGGACGCTGAGCGAGCTGGCGCTGCTCTGGAGCCTGCTGCAAGTCGGCGAGCTTCCCGCGCGTCCGTGTGTGGTGGTTGGCCCGATGTGGCGGCGTTTTGTCGAGCTTTTCGCCGAGACTGCGCCGATCAGACCCGCCGATATGCGCTGGCTGACGCTGGTCGATCACGCCGAAGAGGTCGTCCCGGCGCTCGAAGCGTGGTGGGCCGCGCCGCCGGATATGGTGCTGCGCCTCGGCGATTAGCGGCGCCAGGGCGTGACGCGCGCGGCCTGGCCGGTACCCCCGCGACGCGATTTGTGACACAATGGAGCATGTCAATCGCCGGCCGGGAACGGGGAGAAGCAGCCGCCAATGTGTATCGACTGCCGCGCTGCGAGCCGCGTGCTCGATTATCTGTGGGACGATCCGGGCTTCCGTGCGGCGTTCGCGTGCGCCGGCTATGAGTTAGGCGCGCTCGCCCCGCTGCTGCACGACGTGTTCGCCCCGGCGTACCGCCGCGTGCGGCGCTCGCTGGAAGGCGGTCCGCTCGAAATCCTCGCCGCGCAGGTGACAGACGAGGTGCTGGTGCCGCTCAACGCGCAGCCACGCTTCCGCGAGTTGTGGCGCCATTGGAGCCAGCGTGAGCGCGACTTCTTTCTGCGCGAAAATTCCGAGATGGAGCTTGGGCAGCGCCTGGCCGAAGCGTACCCCGCCGCGCTGGGCGACGCCTTCCACGAAGCGTTCCGCGCGTATCTCCGGCGCGCGTAGCGGGCCTTTTCCACGCGTGACGCTCGCCTCAAATCTGGTACAATCTACGGGCCGCGCCGGATGATGCTATCCGATCAGCGCCGGCGCGCGTTCTCATCAGCTTTCGCGCAGGACTCCACTCCCTGCCCGCGCGTTAAGGAGCAACCGATCGTGTCTCAGCAAGGGGTTACCCCGCAAAGCGAAGACTTTTCGCGCTGGTATACCGATGTTGTGCAGAAAGCGGACCTCGCCGATTACTCGCCGGTGCGCGGCTGCATGATTATCAAGCCCTATGGCTACGAGCTGTGGGAAGGCGTCAAGGGCGGGCTGGACCGCCGCTTTAAGGAAACCGGCCACCAGAACGCCTACTTCCCGCTGTTCATCCCGGAGAGCTTCTTGAAGAAAGAGGCCGAGCACGTCGAGGGCTTCTCGCCCGAACTGGCCGTCGTGACCATCGGCGGCGGTAAAGTGCTTGAGGAGCCGCTGGTCGTGCGCCCGACTTCCGAGACGATCATCGGCTGGGCGTTCCAGAAGTGGATTCAGTCGCACCGTGACCTGCCGCTGCTGATCAACCAGTGGGCCAACGTGGTCCGTTGGGAACTGCGCACGCGTCTGTTCCTGCGAACGATGGAGTTTCTGTGGCAGGAAGGGCACACCGCCCACGCCACGCACGAGGAATCCGAAGCCGAAACGATGCGGATGCTCGGCGTCTACACCGATTTCGCGGTCAACGATGCCGCTATTCCGGTTATTCCGGGCCGCAAGAGTGACCAGGAGCGTTTCGCCGGGGCGCTGTTCAGCTACAGCATCGAGGCTATGATGCGCGACCGCAAGGCTCTGCAAGCCGGGACCAGCCACGACCTGGGGCAG
The DNA here is from genome assembly GCA_020848665.1 of Anaerolineae bacterium. GTDB lineage: Bacteria > Chloroflexota > Anaerolineae > Aggregatilineales > Aggregatilineaceae > DYGX01. The sequence continues at coordinate 1,694 of JADLHR010000120.1, read as the reverse complement.
AATTTCGCGCGCGCCTTCGACATTCAGTTCACCGACGACAACAACGAGCTTCGGCACTGCTGGACCACGTCCTGGGGCGTCAGCACGCGGATGGTCGGCGCGATCGTGATGACGCACGGCGACGACAAGGGCCTGCGCCTGCCGCCGCGTCTTGCGCCGATCCAGGTTGTTGTCGTGCCGATCTTTCGCACCGCCAAGGAGCAGGAGCCGGTAATGGACGCAGTGCGGCGCCTCAGCGCGGAGCTGCGCGAGGCCGGGCTGCGCGTCCACGTGGACGCCCGCGAGAATCTGTCGCCCGGCTACAAGTTCAACGATTGGGAGATGCGCGGCGTACCGCTGCGGATGGAGATCGGGCCGAAGGATGTCGCCAACCAGAGCGTCGCGCTGGCGCGGCGCGATATCGGCGGCAAAGCGGGCAAGCAGTTTGCCGCGCAGGCCGGGCTGGTCAAGACGGTCCGCGCGCTGCTGGACGACATTCAGGCGAGCCTGCTGCGCCAGGCGGCCGAGTTCCGCGACCAGCACCTGCACGAAGTCAGCAGCTACGACGAGTTGAAGCAGGTGGTCGAGGACGAGTGGGCGCTGGCGTGGTTCTGCGGCGGCGCGGCGTGCGAAGCGAAGATCAAGGACGAGACGCAGGCCAGCAGCCGCTGCTTCCCACTCGATCAGCCGCACCCTGGCGAAACTGGGCCGTGCGTTGTGTGCGGTGAGCGGGCGCGTGAAATGGCCTACTTCGCCAAAGCCTATTAAGATCGAGGCCGGTCCCGCACGCTGCGCGACCGGCTTTTTTTGCCGCCTATCACGTCACCGGCGGGCCGCCGCGCCTGCCCAGGAGAGGACCATCGATGCCCGTCTACATTCTGCTGAGCACGCTGACCGAACACGGCGTGCAGTGCATCGTCGATCAACCCTCGTGCCTGCGCCAGATCAGCCTCGACATCGAGAACCTGGGCGTCAAGGTGCTGGAGCAGTACGCGACGCTCGGCCAATATGACTTCGTGCACGTCATTGACGCGCCCGATAACGAATCGGTGGCCCGCGTCAGCGTCGAGCTGATCGCGCGCGGCAATATCAAGCCGCTCAGCCTGCCGACGATCTCGATCAACGACTTCATCAGCCGGATGAGCATGGATCGGCAGCCTTGAGCGCATCCCCGCCCGGCGATCAGGCGCGGTCGATAGCCTTCGACGGCGCCGCCGGATTTTATGATGAAACGCGTGGCTTTCCGCCGGGCGAGGAGCGCGCCGCCGCCGGGCTGTTCGTGCGTGCGGGCGCGCTGACGTCCGCCAGCCGCGTGCTCGAAATCGGCGTCGGGACCGGGCGGATCGCGCTGCCGCTCGCCGCGAACGTCGGCTTCTACGCGGGGATCGACCTGGCGCGCCCGATGATGGACCGGCTGCGCGCCAAGCAGTCCGGCGAGCCGGTCGCGCTGATTCAGGGGGACATCACGCGCCTGCCGCTGGCGTGCGCCGCGTTTGAGGCGGTGGTCGCGGTCCATATCTTTCACCTCGTGCCTGGCTGGCGGGCAGCGTTGGCCGAAGCGGCGCGGACGCTCACGCCGGGTGGCGTCCTGCTGATTGGCCGCAATGACGGCGATCGCACGCCGGGCGAAGCGATCCTCTGGACAGCGTGGGAGAGCGTGGTGCCGCACCAGCGAATGGCGCCCGTTGGCGTCCCGCGCGACCGGATTGGCGATT
>JADLHR010000119.1 GCA_020848665.1 Anaerolineae bacterium | reverse complement strand
TTGGTGCGGTTGCGCTGAATGATACGGATGTCTTCGGTTGGAAGGCCGCGCTGCTGGCAGAAGCTGGCGACGTAAATCCCGGCGCAGGTGCCGATCGCCGCCAGGAACAGCCCGAACGGCGCCGGAGCCGAGCCGTCCTGATGGGTTGTGATCACCATACCGCCGGGCATTATCGCGTCCACCTGGGCGCCGCCGGGCAGAACAATGTGCATTTCCATAGCGTGCATATCCTCTGGTTTTGGGTTGTTAAATGAAGGGCCTGGGTGAATGATCCCAATCTATACAGATGCAGCGGGCGCCGAAAGGTTGTATCACGGGTTTTCTGAACCGCTGCGGAATCGGTCCGGTGCGGCTGTACAACCACTGAACGGCCCCACCCGGCAAGTCGTTGTGCGGCGCGGCCTCGGTTGACAACGTGCGGTGAATAGGCGACAATTTCCGGGCACTACGGTCCCTTCACGACCCTTTATTTCTCTGCTGTGGAGCGTGACACGATGATAAAAGATGTTTTGAGGGATGCGGAATCACGCATGAAAAGCACGGTGTCCGTGCTGGAAGAAGACCTGCTCGGCCTGCGCACGGGCCGCGCCTCGACCGGGCTGGTCGAAAAGCTGCCGATCGAGTATTACGGCACGCCGACGCCGCTCTACCAACTGGCGACAATTTCCGTCCCAGAGCCGCAGTTGATCGCGATCCGTCCTTTCGACCGGGGCAGCCTGAAGATCATCGAGCGGGCGATCCAGGCATCGGACTTGGGGCTGACGCCCAACAATGACGGCCAGATCATCCGCCTGAACATCCCGGCGCTGACGCAAGAGCGGCGCAACGAGCTTCAGAAGGTCGTCAGCCGCCGTGTCGAAGAAGCGCGCGTGTCGATCCGCAACATCCGCCGTGCCGCAATCGACGACATCCGCGAGTTCGAGCGCGAGAAACTGATCTCCGAGGACGAGAGCAAGCGCGGTCAGGACGACATCCAGAAGCTGACCGACCGGTACATTGAGGAAGTCGAAGCGACCGGCCGGCGCAAAGAGCAGGAGATTAAGGAAGTCTGATTTTCGACAGTTGAGGGGGTGGCTCTCGCGCGCACGGCAGCCCTGCACTTACGGAGAACTGCGATCGAACATGGCTGATCAGACCAATGGTTTGCCCGCGCACGTGCCGTACCACCTGGCCGTCATCATGGATGGCAACGGGCGCTGGGCCAAAGCGCGCAATCTCCCCCGGCTGGCGGGGCATCGGGCTGGCGTGGAAAACCTGCGGCGCATCCTGCGCGCGTGCAGCGAGTTCGGCATCAAAATCCTGACGATCTACGCCTTTTCGACCGAGAACTGGGGCCGCCCCGAAGCCGAGGTGCGCGGCCTGATGAACATCCTGGAAACCGTGATCGCCCGTGAGCTGAACCAGCTTCACGCCAACGGCGTACAGCTCCGGCACATCGGCGAACTGGAGGGGCTGTCGCCCATGCTCCAGCGCAAGGTGCGCAAGGCGATTGAGCTAACCCGCAACAACGATCAGTTGATTCTCAACATCGCCTTTAACTATGGCGGGCGCCAGGAACTGCTTCAGGCCATCCGGCGGATTGTCAACGACGGGATTCCCGCCGCCGAGATCGACGAGTCGCTGATCGACTATTACCTGTACACTGCCGGGCAGCCTGACCCTGACCTGATCGTGCGCACCGCTGGGGAGATGCGTCTGAGCAACTTCCTCCTCTGGCAGGCATCCTACGCGGAATACTACTCGACGCCGGTCTACTGGCCGGACTTCGACCGCGAGGAGCTGCTCAAGGCGATCACGAATTACGCCCAGCGCGAGCGCCGCTTCGGGCTGGTGCCGCAGACGTAGAGCCAGAACAGCGATTAAGCAATTGGCAGTTAGCCCCTGGCTACGAGCCAGTCGCTGTTTTTAAGCTGTTTTTAAGCTGCTTTTAGCTGTTTTTAGCTGTTTCTTGTCGCTCCAAGAGGCTTCATCATGCTGAGAACCCGTGCGCTTGTCGCTGCCGTCGCTCTGCCCGTGCTGACGGGGCTGGTCCTGCTGGGCGGGTGGGTCTTCGCGCTGTTCGTCTTTGCTGCGATGCTGCTAGCCGGGTGGGAATACCGCGCACTGTGGCTCAAGGGCCAGCAGACGCTGCCGGGATGGCTGATCTACGGGCTGATCGCGCTGGCCTTCGCCGCGACGTGGCTTGAGGAACCGGGCTGGCGCACACCGGGGCTGATCGCGCTGCTGATCGCGGGGATGTTCCAGGCGATCTGGGATATGGAGCACGGGCGCGCAGCGCCGATCATCGGGCTGGCGCTGGCGGCCTTCGGCGGAGTCTATCTCGGCTGGCTGGGCAGCACACTGGTCGCCGTGCGGATGCTGGAGCGCGGCGCGTACCTGGTCATCTTCCTGTATGGCTGTGTGATCATCGCCGACACCGCCGCCTATTTCGTGGGCCGCCGCTTTGGGCGGCACAAGATGTCGCCACGCGTCAGCCCAAAGAAGACCTGGGAGGGGTTCGCCGGGGGTGTGATCATCACGCCGATCTTCGGCCTGCTGGTTGGCTGGCTTCCCGCGAGCCAGATCATTACCCCTCTGCACGGCGCGCTGATAGGGCTGCTGATCAGCCTGATCGGGCCGGTGGGCGACCTGGGCGAATCGATCATCAAGCGCCAGGCGGGCGTCAAGGATTCGAGCAACCTGATCCCTGGGCACGGCGGGATGCTGGACCGGACCGACTCGGTCCTGGTGTCCTTTGCAGTCGGCTACTACTATCTGCTGTGGTTCGTCCTCTGAGTTCTGATGCGCCGGGCAGAAGCTTCCCGCGCCTGCTGGCGGGGGCGCTGCCGCTGCTGCTGGCCTTCGCGCTCTACGGATACACGCTGCGCCTGCCGTTCTTCCTCGATGACGGGCCGAACCTGTGGGTCGCCGCGCACCTCGACGGTATTGAGCAGTGGGCCGGAACGCCCGCCTTCCCCTACTATCGCCCGGTCGCGTTTTCAATCTGGAAGCTGAACAGCGCGCTCTACGGGCATTTCGATGCGCCCTCGCTGCACTGGCTCAACGTCGCCTGCCTGGGCCTCAGCGGTGCGGCGCTCGGCCAGATCGTGCGGCGGCTGCTGCCGGAGCGTGGACGAAGCTGGCTCGGCATACTGGCCGGGGCCGGATTCGTGCTGTTTCCATTCAGCTACCAGGCCGTGACGCTGGTCAGCGCGCAGTTTCACCTGCTGCTGGCGCTCGGCGTGCTGCTCTGCATCGGGTTGGCGCTGCGCTGGCTGGACGGCGCTGGCGGCGCGCTGGAACCGACTCTGTTCCTGTGCTGGCTGAGCGCGCTGATCGGTATTTTCAGCCACGAAAACGGGCCGCTGCTGGCGCTGCTGCTGCCCGGCGCGATCCTGGTCGCCTATCCCCGGCGGGCGCGCCCCGCGCTGCGGCGCGTTATCGCCGTCGTCGCGCCGGTGATCGCGTTGAGCGGGGTATACGCCATGCTGTGGCTGCTGGCCCCGCGTGACCGCTCCGCACCGGCCATGCTCAGCGCCGCTCCCGAAGATGCGTTCGGCTACCTGGCGCAGGGGCTGGTCTACCCGGTATCCGCGCTGGCGCGGCGGGCGCTCCGTCCTGAGACGGTCCGCCCGGAAGCGGCGCTGGCCCTCGCGCTGGGCGTGACGGCGCTGGCCCTCGCGCTGGTGTTTCGCCGCGAGCGGGAAGCGACAGGCTCTGCGCTGCTGGGGCTGGCATGGTACGGCGCAGCGATCGCGCCCTCGGCGCTGCTGCTCGCGCCCGACTACGTGCTCGGCTCGCCGCGCCTGATGCTGCTCGCGTCGGCAGGCGGGGCGCTGTTCTGGGCGGCGGTCGGGCGCGCGCTGTGGCGGGGCCGGGCCGGACGCGTCCTGTTCGGCGCGGCCAGCGCGCTCGCGCTGATCCTGGCGCTCAATTTTCTCGCGGCGCGGCGCGATGAACATCTGCGCATGGGGCGTTACACCCGCGACCTGATGGCGCTCAGCGCGGCGCTGCCGGTCGAGCGCGACGGTCTGCTGCTGATCAACGCGCCGAACTACATCGCCCCCGCGCGGCGCACCTTCCTGCTCGGCTCAGAAGGCGCGATCTTCATGCTCGACAGCCTGTCGTACGGCCAGCAGGTCTGGGCCAATACCGCGCTTGGCCCGCCGCTGGTCGAAGCCTTCGCCCACGCCGCGACGCTGCGCGACACGGGGGACGTCTTCCAGCCACACGGGCCGTATCGTGGCGGCGAGCCGCTGTATGACGCGCTGCGCACCGCGCCGATCCTAATCGTGACGCAGTTCGAGGGCGCGGCGTTCTTTCCGGTGTACGTGGGCGGCGCGGGCGCCCCGGTCCCGGCAGGCGAGCGCGCGCGCTTCGTCGAGGCGGACGTGGCGTTGATCGACGCGCACGCAACGCTGCGGCCCGGCGGGCGCGCGCTCGATGTGCAACTGGCGTGGGCGGTCGGGCAACCCGCACCGCTCAAGCTGTTCGTCCACGTGACGTGCAAAGACGCGCTGATCGCGCAGTCCGACGGCTATCCCTGGGGCGATCTCTACCCCTTCACCGCATGGCAGCCGGGCGAGCGGCACGCCGAACACCGCCTGATTCGCCTGCCGGAAGGCGTGGACGCCGCGTGCCTGCGCGTGAGCGCCGGGCTGTATCACGCGGCGACGCTCGAACGCCTGACATCGCTCGATCCGCGCACCGGCGAACCGTTCCCTGACGCAGCGGTGCCTGTTCCGTTGCTTGCGGGCGCGGGAAAACAGGTGAAAAGTCATGATGGCACAATCGTGCAAGATGGTTTACAATAGTTTTCAGATGGTTCGACCGCACGCCATAGACTTTCCCGGCGGCACCACAACATTTGTCTGAGCGAATTCTCTGAGCGTGCTCTACTCCTACCCGGCCGTCCACAATTCGTGAACTTCCTATTCGCAAGGTTTTTCATTGGCCTTGAATTTGCGGTGTGAGTCGCCCCGGCGACGCTCCCCTGTTAACCTTAAACGCTGGCTTATCTTGTCCATGACCGTCACACTGCGCGACGATCCCACCAGCGGCCGAGAGGCTGCTTCCTCGCTCGGAGATTCCTGAAGATGGACATTGCCCAACTCGAAACGCAAAACCTGGAAGAACTGCGCAATCTGGCTCGTGAGGCCGATATCGCTGGGTTCAGCCGGTTGAAGAAGCAAGACTTGATCCTGCGCCTGCTGCGTGATAAAGCGGAAAAGCAGGGGCACAAGCTGCGCGGCGGTATCCTCGAAGTCATCGACGACGGGATCGGCTTTCTGCGCTCGGATCATTACCTGCCGGGGCCGGACGATATCTACGTCAGCCAGACGCAAATCCGGCGTTTCGGTCTGCGCACCGGCGATATGGTGATCGGGCAAGTGCGCCCGCCCAAAGACTCCGAGAAATATTACGGGCTGCTGCGCGTCGAAGCCGTCAACGGCCTCGACCCTGAACAAGCCAAGCGGCGCCCGCGCTTCGATGACCTGACCGCCATCTTCCCCAATGAACGCTACAACCTGGAAACCAACTCGCGCATCCTCTCGACCCGGCTGTTGAACCTGATCGCGCCGATCGGGCGGGGACAGCGCGGCCTGATCGTCAGCCCGCCCAAAGCGGGTAAGACGACCGTCCTGAAGGAAGTCGCTAACGCGATCAGCACTAACTACCCTGAAGTGCACCTGATGGTCGTGCTGATCGGCGAGCGTCCCGAAGAAGTGACGGACATGGACCGCTCGGTCGATGCCGAGGTGATCAGCAGCACGTTCGACGAGCCGGTCGCCTACCACGTGCGCGTGGCCGAAATGGCGCTGGAGCGCGCCAAGCGGCTGGTCGAGTCCGAGCGTCACGTCTGCATCCTGCTCGACAGCATCACGCGCCTGGCGCGCGCCTACAACCTGGTCGTGCCGCCCAGTGGTCGCACCCTGACCGGCGGCCTCGACCCCTCCGCGCTCTATCCGCCCAAGCGGTTCTTCGGCGCGGCGCGCAACGTCGAGGAAGGCGGCAGTCTGACGATCGTGGCGACGTGCCTGGTCAAAACTGGCAGCCGTATGGACGACGTGATCTACGAGGAATTCAAGGGTACCGGCAACATGGAACTGCATCTCTCACGCGAGCTGCAGGAGCGCCGCGTCTTCCCGGCGTTCGACATCACGCAGTCATCCACGCGCCGCGAGGAGCTGCTGCTCGGCCCGGATATTCTCCAGCGCGTGTGGACCATGCGCCGGATGCTGATGCAGATGCAGCAGCCCCCGGCCAACTACGACAACATCAGCGCGACCGAAGCCCTGATCAACCAGCTTCGCCACACCGACGACAACGAGGAATTCCTGGAAGAAATGACGCGCCGGGGTTAGAGCGCGTCATGAACTTGCGTCCGGGTAAAGCCCCCCATCCCCCGGCCCCTTGCCCCCAAAATGAGGGAAGGGGAGACCGCCCTGTTTTTTTTCCTTCCCTCGTTCTGGGGGAAGGAACGCCGACCGCGGGTCGGAAGGATGGGGGGATCGCCGAGAAACCAGCCCGCCAGGTGCATAACAGCCGCTAGAGCGCGGCACGGTCACAGCCACAGAACCCCGCCGGCGTGTTTTCGCAATCGGCGGGGTATTTGATTCCCGTCACGCCTCATTCTCCTGCTGCGATCCGCCACAGATAGAGCGACGCGACCGAGCCGAACGGCGAATAGCGCGCCCGGTAGCGGTCGAAGGCCGCCCGGTCGAGGTCGTCGCGCCCGTAGAGCATCATCATCCCACGCCGGATCGCGAGATCGCCCCAACTGACCACGTCGGGCCGCTGCAACGAGAAGATCAGCAGCATCTCCGCCGTCCAGACGCCGATGCCGCGCAGCGCGGACAGGCGCGCGATCACCTCGTCGTCGGGCAGCGACGGCAGCGCGTCCAGATCAAACGCGCCCTCGATCACCGCATCGGACAATCCCTTGATATAGCTCGCCTTCTGCCACGACAGGCCGCAGCGTTGGATGTCGTCCAGCGGCGCCGCGCCGATCGTTGCGGGCGTGATCGCGCCCAGGCGCTCGGCCAGCCGCCGCGAGACAGTCGCTGCCGCCTTGCCGGAGATCTGCTGTGCGATAACGCTGCGCACCAGCGCCGCGAACGGGTCCGGTGTCACGAGCCGCTCGATCAGCCCGATCCGCTCGATAGCCTGCCCCAACGCCGGGTCCTGCCGCGTCAGATGATCGATCTCGACCGGGCCATAACGAAAGAAACCGTCGCGGATCGGCGACGACTGCGCCATCAGGCGTTCCGCTTGCGCCAGGCGCGGATCGCGCGGGCGTGCTCCGGGTAGTGGCTGTAGGTGTCCAGCCGCAGCCGGCGTCGGAAGCGCGTCTCGCGCGTGATCTGGTCGTCGGGCGCGCGCTGCACATACTCGATCAGGCGGCGGTGCGTGGCGTCTAGCTGCGCCAGCACCTCGGCCAGCGGCAGATCGCGCTTCTGCGCGCTCATCTGCGCGTTGAAAGCGTTCAGGCCGCCGTACTGATCGGCATAGCGCGGCGGCGTCTTGTTTTCCAAAATGACCGGCATCATGCGCAGCGCCTCTTCTTCCCAGGTGGTGACGTGCGCCAGAATATCCTTGACCGACCAGTCACCGGTGACGCCCGGCGTCGTCATCTGCGCCTCGCTCATCCCGGAAAAAGACGCTTTGAGGTCCGCCCACGCTCGTTCGAGCTTATCGAGAAGCTGCTGTTTGGTCATGGTGCGCTCCTTTCCTGAGTAATCTATCGACATGCTCTGGCAGGGGGCGGTCTCAGACCCAACCTCACCCCTTAACCCCCGGCCCCTTTTCCCCTCTCCGTTCACGGAGAGGGGCCAGGGGTGAGGTTCTGCGCACCGACGACGTATGCCAGGCGCTTTCGAGAGATCACTTGGCGGCCAGCCAAGCCTGGCTCGCAGACCGGCGCACACGCCGAAATTCGATGGCTCTTGCTGTTTCTGGCTGCCTTTGGCTGTTTTTAGCTGTTCTTCGCTGCTCTTTGCTCTCGCTACGTTTACGACGCCCCATGCGCCAGCAGGACAAGCGGCACCGTCCGCAGGATAATTTGCAGGTCCAGCCCCAGCGACCAGTTGTCGATGTAGTAAATGTCGAGCAGACACATCTCCTCGAAGGGAACCTGGCTGCGCCCGCTGACCTGCCACAGCCCGGTCAGGCCGGGCGTCACGCGCAGGCGCTGAAGATGCCAGGGTTCGTACAGCTCGACTTCCTGCGGGACGGCCGGGCGCGGCCCGACCCAGCTCATCTCACCGCGCACGATGTTCCACACCTGCGGCAGCTCGTCGATGCTGAAGCGCCTGATCCAGCGCCCGACGCGTGTGATGCGCGGATCACCCACCAGCTTCGGATGGCGCGGATCGTCGCCGGTCTGCCGGATCAGGTCCGCCCATAGTTCCTCGGCGTTGTCCACCATCGAGCGGAACTTGTAGACCTTGAACAGCCTGCCGTTGACGCCGACCCGGTCCTGCGCGAACAGGATCGGCCCCGGTGAATCGAGACGAATTGCGAGCGCGACGATTGCTGCGATCAGCAGGGCAAACGGCGCGACCAGCAGCGTCAGCGTCAGATCGAGCGCGCGCTTGGCAACCTGGCTGCCCGCGCGCAGACGCGGCTCGCCGTTGAGGCCGAGCAGCGGAATCCCGCCCAGCATCTCGACCTGGACCTGGCTCAGGCTCAGCTCGAACAGGTCCGGCACGGTGCGGACACGAATCCGCTTCTGTTCACACTCGCGGATGATGCCCAGAATCTTGCGCTGGACCAGCCAGGGCAGCGTGACGATCACGGTGTCGACTGGCTGCGTCTCGATGATCTGCGCCAGGTTCTCGACGCCGCCCAGCGCCGGAACGCGCCCCAGGTCCGTCCGCCCGCGCTCCGGGTCTTCGTCCACGAAGCCGATCACCTTGAAGCCGAGGTCCGGCCGGGCGACCATTGTTTGCAGGACCGAGCGCCCGACCGATCCCGCGCCGACAACCAGCACGCGCTCGACGCCGATCCCGCGCTTGCGCATCTGGGCCTGGATCAGGCGCAGCGCCAGCCGCCACACGCCGAGCAGCACGATGACCAGCAGCGCCGCCTGGACGATCAGCAAGCGCGAGAAGACCAGCGGTTGCAGCAGGAAGCTGACGGCCATCACCACGACCGCCGTGTTGGTCGCGCTGTTGCCGATGGAGAACACTTCGTCCCACCACGTGCGCCCGCGCCGCTCGTTGTAGAGCCGCCCGTTCTGGTTGAACAACAGCATCAGTCCGGCGAACAGCAGGGTGTAGGGCAGATAGGGTGTAAACGGCGCGGCGTTGGCCTCATCGACCGGCTGAAGGAACTCGACCTCGTAGCGCAGGGTGTACGAGAGCAGAAACGCGACTCCGACCAGGGCGGCGTCGCCCAGCATGACCGCCGCGCGCGGAAGGTTGTAGACTGTCTTTCCGTTCATGTCAGCCGTTTCCCACCGGTAACCCCAGCGCCCGCCGGTAACTGGCGACGGTCTGCGCCGCCGTCCGCGCCCAGGTGAACTCGCGCGCTCGCTCGCGCCCGCGCTGGCCCGCCTCAGCGCGCCACACCGTATCGTGCAGGATATGCGCCAGCGCATTCGTCCAGGCGGCGGCGTCATCCGGCGGCAGGCAAACCCCCATGTCCCCAACCGCTTCCGGCAGCGACGAGGTGTCCGCCACTAGCGCCGGGGTGCCACACGCCATCGCTTCGATCACTGGCAGCCCAAATCCCTCGAACAGCGAGGGATAGACCAGCGCCTCGGCGGCGTTGTACCACAGCGGCAGGTCCTGCGCCGGGACGTAGCCGGGCAGGCGCACGCTGCCGCGCAGATCGTGCTCGTCCAGCGCGCGGTCGATCGCGTCTACCATCCAGCCGCGCGCGCCTGCCAGCACGAGCGGCGCCGCCGACCGGTCGGACGCTGGCAGCGCGGCGTATGCCCGCAGCAGCAGCGGCAGATTCTTACGTGGCTCCAGCGTGCCCAGGTAGAGCAGAAACCGATCCGGCAGCCCGGCCCGCGCCCGAAACGCCTCGACCTCGGCGCGCGGCAGTGGGTGGAACGCCTCGTCCACGCCCGGCACGGCCACGTCGATCCGCTCCGGCGAAAGGCCGAATGTCGCGGTCAGGTCGGCAGCGGTGCTGCGCGAAATCGCGATCACGCGCCGGGCGCGCTGGCACGACCAGCGTGTCAGCAGGCGCAGATAGCGCCGCCGCGCGGGCGGCAGCCGCTCCGGAAAATGCACGAAGCTGAGGTCATAAACTGTCACCACGAATGGACGGCGCGCCAGCACCGGTGCGACAAATGCAAGCTGGTGGACCAGGTCGGGACGATCCCGCTCAAGCGCCAGCGGCTGCGCGATCTGCTCCCAGAGAATGCGCGCCAGTGGGTGCTCGGTGCGCCAGGCGCTGCGCCGCACGCGCAGGCGAGAATCGGCAGGCAGCGCGGCCTGCGGCCCGGCGAACACGGTATAGCGCAGGGCCGGATCGGCAGCGGGCAGCGCGCGCAGCAGATTGGCGATATAGCCGCTGATCCCCGCGCTGCGATAGCCCGCCTGCGCCGTGAGCAGGTGCGCGTTCAGGCCGATATGATACTCCGCTGGTTGCATGGCGCGGATTATACCAGAATTCGGGCGGCGTTACGGGCGCCGCGCTCGTTACACGCGGGGCGGCGCGATATGCGAGGGCGGCGGAATGTGGCGCATATCGCGCGCCGCACGCCTGCGATCCCGGCGCGGTCTGAGGCTCGTCACGCTGAGCGCGATCGCGCCGACGCCCGTCATGAAGACCATCACCGCCAGCGCAGCGACGGTCGAGATCACCAGCCGCAGCGACGGATCGAGCGGCTCCTGCGCAGGCGCAGTTTCGAGCACGATCGCGCCGGTCTGCGCCAGTTGAGCCGCCACCTGATCCGCCGCGACCGGCGCGCCGCCGAACGGCGTGATCGTCAGGCGCTGGCCGGGGTCCAGGTTAAACGTGCCCTCATTAGCGGTTGTTGTGCGGAAGGCGGGGCTGTCGAGAAATGTGATCGTGTAAGCGCCAGTGAGCAGGCTCTCGAAGCAGTGCTGATCTTCGCCCTCGGCCAGGACGTGCGAGGCGATGATCTGGCCGCCGGTCGAAAGGTTGACGGTGACTCCGGCCAGCGGCAATTCGCCTTCGTCGCGCGCGCCGTTGCCGTTGAAATCGGCGAAGGCGGACACACAGATCGCACCGGGCTGGACCTGCGCACGAGCGGGGTCGGTTGCGGCGCTCCAGATCAGGATCATCGCCAGCGCAGCCAGCGCCAGCCGCGCCAGGAGCTTGCCGAACAGCGCGCTTCTCGTCATACGGCCCAACCCTTACGCCTGCGTCCGGCGGTGAGTATAGCGCGAGGGAAAAGGCTGTCAACCGGGGTCAGGCGCGAGGCGTGAAGGACGTGAGGTTAGCGCCAGGCGCGCGCCGTTGCCAAATGCGACGGCGCGCGGTAGAGTCGCCCGCTGCCAGACTCTTATCGTAACCAATACGGCGACAGATTTACGGGGCAGAGAGCGTGTATGGCGGGTGAACAATACGATCACCGGACGCGATCGGGCGACAGCCGCCAGGGACGCTGGCTGGCGTGGGCGGCGCTCGGCGGGGCGCTGATCTTCGGGCTGGCGCTGACCGTCTTTGCGCTACGCTCCGGCGAGGACCCGGCGCCGCCAGTGGTTCCTTCCGCCGTGCTGTCTCCCACAGCGACGCTTCCGCTGCTGGAAATCGCTCAGGTCGAGTATCCCACTCCGCTGCCAGCCATCCCGCCGAGCGCGACACCGACCGCCGCCAACCAGCCGGTCGATTGGGTCCAGCCGACCGCTGATCCGCAGGCAGTCGCGGAGGCGCTGGCGCAGCCGGCCAGCGCGGCAGGTGCGACGCTGCGCCGCGAGCTGAACCCGCTGACGATCCTCCCGGTCCGCAGCCGCAGCGAGATTATGACCTACGCCGTTCAACCGAACGATACGCTGCAAACCATCGCGGACCGCTTCGGCTTGCAGCAATCCACCATCATCTGGTCGAACGACCGTTTTTACGTCAACGCCATGCGGATCGGGCTGGAGCTGACGATCCTGCCGGTGGACGGAGTCTATCACCGCGTAGACGAGCCGCAGACGCTGCGCGCCATCGCCGACGAATACGGCGTCGATCCCTACGCGATCATCGATTCGGAGTTCAACGACTTCTATGGGACCACGCCGGACGTGATCCTGCCGGAAGGGTTGTTCGTGGTCGTACCGGGCGGCACCGGCTCGACCGAGCCGATTTACTGGGACCCCGGTATCGTCATGACCAGTGGCAGCGCCGACGGCAGCCAGCCGCGCGGCTCTGGCGTCGTCGCGGGGACCGAGACGGCCCTGTTTGCGGTAGGCGATCCGGGGTCATGCGGCAAGCAGTCCGTAGTCGGCGGATCGGCGCCGGTCAATGCGCCGATCTACCGTAATTACCGGATCACGCAGGACTTCGCCTGGACGCACGGCGGGATCGATCTGGCCGTGCCCGAAGGGACGCCGGTCTTCGCGGCTGGCGGCGGGACGGTGATCTTCAAAGGCTGGAGCACGTGGGGCTACGGCTATACGGTCGTGCTCGCGCACGGCGGCACGCTGAGCATCTATGGCCATCTCAACGGCGCGTTCGTGGGCTGCGGCGAGGTCGTCACGCCGGGGCAGAACATCGCGGTGACCGGCAACTCAGGCCGGTCCAGCGGGCCGCACCTGCACTTCGAGATTCGCGGCAGCAGCGGCGCGCCGGTCAGCCCCTGGAGTTACCAGGGCTTTTAGCGAAAGGCAGCGTAAGACAGCGAGAAGCAGCGAAAGTCAGCTAAAAGCTGTTCTTAGCTGTTCTTAGCTGTTCTACTGGCAGTTCGCCGCGCCTTCGCGCACCACGACATAGCCCTGAATCATCTCGCTGACCAGATC
>JADLHR010000118.1 GCA_020848665.1 Anaerolineae bacterium | reverse complement strand
TCGGATCGCGCGCCTCGTGCGGCGCCGCGCCATGACCGCCGCGCCCGCGCACATGGATCGTGAAATCGCCCGCACCCGCCATGAACGGCCCTTCGGTCAGCGCCAGCGTGCCGAGCGGCTGCTCGTTCCACAGGTGCAGGCCGAGCGCCACGTCCGGCGCCGGGTCGTTAAGCGCGCCGTCCTTGATCATGGCGTCCGCGCCGCGCCCGATTTCCTCGGCGGGCTGGAAGATAAACTTGACGCGCCCCGCGATCTGCTCGCGCTGCGCCGCCAGTAATTCCGCTACCGCCAGCGCGATCGACGTGTGGGCGTCGTGGCCGCAGGCGTGCATCACGCCGGGCGTCTCGGAGGCATACTCGGTCGTGTTTTCCTCGCGGATCGGCAACGCGTCCATGTCCGCGCGGACCAGCACGGTCGGGCCGTCGCTCGCGCCGTCCAGCACGGCGACAACGCCCGTCTTGCCGACGCCGGTCTGCACTTCCAGGCCGAGGTCGTTCAGCGTGGCGGCGACGATCCCCGCCGTTCGAACCTCCTGGAAGCCCAGCTCCGGGTGGCGGTGCAGGTCACGCCGGCGCTCGATCCATGCGCGCTGCCGCGCGGCGATCTGGGGGGTGAAGTCGATAGTCATGCTTGCTTCTCAACCTGTTCCCGCGCGCCGCCCGGCTCAGCCCAGGTGGAAGACGCGGAACGCCTCGGTGTAGCGCATGCCGTCCCCGGCGAACTGCGGATCGACGTTCTCGCGCTGGCGCCGGGCCATCTCGTCCAGATCCGCGATCTGGCTGACGTGGTGTCGCAGCGCGGCGATCTTGGTTTCCAGAAAATCGGTGACGTCGACCTTGACGGTCGGCTCGTGCGTGCCGCACAGATAAACCTGCCGGACCTTGTGCGGCTGCAAGCCCTCATCGCGGTATAACTCCGGGAAATTGAGGTGATCGCGCGCGGCGGGGAAAACCGCGTCCAGCGCCGCGTCGCCAATCGCCCGGTGATCAGGGTGATTGAGGTAGGTCGTGCCGTACCAGCGCGCTGTCGGGTCGTTGGTCACGACGATGTCGGGCCGCTTGAGGCGGATCAGACGGGTCAGCTGGCGGCGCAGGTCGAGCGTCGGCTGAAGCTCGCCGTCGGGATAGCGCAGGAAGATCACGTCCTGCACGCCAAGCTGGGCGGCGGCGGCGCGCTCCTCGGCCTCGCGCATCTGCACCAGCGCCTCGCTGGTCAGCGAGAAGTCGCCGGAGCCTTTGTCGCCGCTGGTCGCCAGCACGAAGATGACTTCGCGCCCCTCGGCGGCCCATTTGGCGAACGTGCCGCCGCAGAAAAATTCCGGATCGTCGGGGTGGGCGAAAATGCCCATCACCCGGTTGAGGGCTGGCCCCTCCGCAGGCGTCGTCATGCGTCGCTCGGTCCTTTTCGAGTGGAGTCCTGCCGCCGCGAGTGGCGCGGGGGATGCGCCCGCCCGCCACGCGCGCGCCGGTCGTGCCGCCGGCTGCCGGTACCGGGCGCGTCCTGGCCCGGTCTGGCGTCATGCGACGGGCCGCCAGCGCCCATCGGCGGCGGCGAATCGGTCGTATCTAGGCCGGTGGTATCCAGGTCGTCCTCGTCCGCGTCGTCGCCGGTGTCCGCCTCGGCGGAAGCGGCGCCGCGCTGCGCGCCACAGTCGCAGCCGCCGCTCTCGTGCTTCGAGCACCCGGCTTCGGCTTTGGCTTTTAGCGCCTCGAACTCGTCCAGCGGGACGATGTCCTCGCGCTGGACCAGGTAGCGTGTTTCCTCGATCAGCACCGTCACGGCGTCGCTCAGCGGGTGCACGTCGATCACTTTGCCTTCGCCGTGCGGCGTGCCGATCCGCTTGTTGCGCTTGGGAAGCCGCTTGCGCGCCTCGACGTACTGTTCGTACTCGTAGATCAGGCAGCAGCGCAGCCGCCCGCACATCCCGGTAATCTCCGACGGGTTGAGCGAGATACCCTGCGCCTTCGCCATCTTGATCGAGATCGGGCTGAAATCGGTCAGGAAGGTGCTGCAACAGCGCGGAATACCGCACGCGCCCAGCCCGCCGAGCAGCTTGGCGACATCGCGCGGGCCGATCTGGCGCAGGTCAAGCTGCGCCTTGAAGTTGCGCCGCAGTGCCAGCCGCAGCCGGGTAGTGTTGATCTTGTCCTCTGCGCTGAACAGGAAGGTCAGCAGCGAGCCGTCGAAGTTGTACTGCGCGGCGACAAACTTGGCGTTGGCGAACCCGCCGATCTCCGCCGCCTTTTCGCGGCAGATGATCAGCGCCTCGACCTCGCGCGCCTTCCACAGCTTCTGGCTCATCATGTCCGCCGGGGTCGCCTTGCGCAGAATGGGCTTGTAGTCGCGCGCGACCGTATCATGATCCGCGCTGAGCAGCTTCATGATCTGGCCCATCTGCACCCCGCGCGCCGTCTCGACGATCACGAAATCGCCAGGGACGAGGTCGGGCAGATGGCTGCTGCCGAAATAGTAGAGCTTGCCGACTTCCTGGAAGCGCACTGCGGCGAGCGCGCTGGAAACAGCCTGAAGCTGATTATCGGTATGGAGTGTCATCAAACAGCGCCTTTAAAACTCGGCTTCGTTGAGTGTGCTGTGGTGAGTATTCAGCCGGGAAACGCCTCTCGGCTCGGCTCCCGGCGCCGTCGTCAACTATAAAGGATGACCCCCGCCTTTGCAATACATGATCAGGCGGCGGGCAGAGACGGCGCGGGATGCGGACGACGTTGTGGAAACAACCTAATCGGTGTATTCTGATGACGGGGCGGCGGATGCCGGATTAATCTGCGGGAGTGGCGCCGGCAGGGCGGCGAGAGGACAGAGCAGCATGGGGCATCATCAGACACAGAGCCACTGGCGATCGCGGCTCGGATTGGTCGTTCTGGCGCTGGCGATCCCGTTCGGCGCGTCGGCCTGCTACAAGAACGCCGGAGAAAACCTGGAACCGACCTCGAACCGCGTCCAGTTGCAGGACCTGACGCCCAGCCGGACGCCGACCGCGACTGTCGATGCGGCAATCAGCCCGACACCGTCGCGCCAGCCGCTCCAGGCCACGCCGACATCCGGCGGGCCAGGCGTGCCGGTTGTCCCGGCGCTGACACCGACCGGCGATCTGTCGGACATCCTGCCGACGCGCGCTGAGCCAGGCGCTCAGGGCGTGACGATCACGACGCCCAGCATGAGCGACATCATCCCGACGCCAATTCCCACCGCTACGATTGATCCAACCTTGCTGCCGCCGCCGACGCCGCTGCCGCCCGGCATGGACCCGTGCCTGGTGGTTGTGGCATCCGGCGATACGCTGCTCAGGATCGCGCAGAAAAATGAGGTGGCGGTGCCGGACCTGATCGCCGCCAACCCGACTGTGCTGACGATGGGCGAGTTCACCACGCTCCAGATCGGGTGGGAGCTGCGCCTGCCAGGCTGTGGCACGCCGGTCCCGGCGGCAGGCACTCCGCCGGCCCCCGGCGGACAACCCGCGCCGGGCGGTGCGGCGGGCCTGCCGACAATCCACACTGTTCAAAGCGGCGACACGGTGTACTCCATCGGACGCCAGTACGGGGTTGATCCGCAGGCGATCATCAACGCTAACGGCCTCGCCAATCCCAATGCGCTCAGCGTGGGTCAGCAGTTGACCATCCCCGCGCCGTAAGCTGCGCGGAGTCCGACAGGCGGCAGAAAACACCCGGCGCGCAATGGCCGGGTGTTTGTGTGTAAGCTTGGATATACCCCCACCAGGATTCGAACCTGGGCCTCTGCCTCCGGAGGGCAACGCTCTATCCCCTGAGCTATGGGGGCCTGTTCCCCTTCATTTTACCAGTCTGCGGCGCGGCGTCAACCCTCGGACGGACGCGCGGCAGGCGGCGCAGGCGGCGGATCGTCGTCGGCCAGCATCGGCGCGACCTCGGCCCGGCTGTGGCGGATCAGGTCGGCGGGGGTGATCTTCAGCAGCGCGTTGATCCCGCCGCCGCCCGCGTAGATCACGTCGTGCGCCTGGGCCGCCGGGTCAATGAACGCGGGCATCGGCGTCTTCAGGCCCAGCGGCGGCACCGTCCCGACAGCATAGCCGGTCAAATCCTGGACCTCGTCGGCGTTGGCAAGGCGGACCTTCTTGGGGCTGATATTCAGCCGCTGGGCGAGCTTGGCCGGGTCCACGCGGCGCATCCCGCAGCCGTAAACCGCGAATGGCGTGCCGTCCACCAGGAAAATGACGGTCTTCACGATCTGATCCGGCTCGACGCCGAGCGCCTGAGCCGCCGCTGCGACGGTCGGGGTCGGCGCGCCGGGGAAAATGACTTCGCCCGGCACGCCCTGCTCGGCCAGGTAAGCGCGCAGATTATCGGGCGTGAGCGGCTGCTGCGTGCGCTCATCCGACACCTCGACAAACAGCAGCTCGGCGTCGGGCGCGAAATCCATCAGGTCCTTGCCAGCGGTGACGCCTTCGGGGGCGGTCAGGGCCGCGTCGAGCGCGCCGAAATCGTCGAAGCGCAGCGCAATCATGCGCGTGTAGGGCGTGGTCCCGGCCGGGCTGCCGAGCACTGCGCCGTCCTCGACATGGCGCACGCCGGGCAGTCTACCGAGCAGCGCCAGGTTGCGCGGGTAGCGCATTTCAAAGGTCGCCGCCTGGGCCGGGCGGCGGAACAGGATTATCAGCTTGACCATCGATCAGGCTCCTTTCGAGCGGGCGACGGTTGTGACCCACCGGCAAACATGCTACGATTCAGTCCACTATACCCGATACGTCCCGTTTTCTCCCACCCCGGCCGCGAGTTCGGTAGAGTCATCCGGCAGGTCGTCGATCATGCGCGCATCCAACGCCCCCACCTATCCGCAACCTGCTCCGCGCGCCCGGCGTGGCGCCCAGCCTCAGCGTGCGCCGAATCCCTGGCTGCTGCGCGTTCCGCTGCTGCTGTTCTTCGGCGCGATCCTGCTGGCGCTGGTGCTGGTGATGCTGCTGGCGGGTTACCAGTTCGCCTACCGCGACCAGATTCTGCCCGGCGTCTCGACCGTGTTCGACCTGAACCTGGCCGGGATGACGCGCGACGAGGCGATCGTCGCGCTGGAGCGGCGCTTCAGCTATGACGATCAGGCGCGCTTCACCTTCCGCTATGGCGACCAGGAATGGACGATGACCGCCCGCGAGGCGGGGGTTAGCTTCGACGCGGCGGCGACCGTCAACGCGGCGTATGCGGTCGGGCGCGGCGGCGGCTGGCTCTCGAACCTGGCCGATCAGCTTGACGCCTGGCTGAACGGCTACCCGGTCGCGCCGGTGGTGATCTACAACCAGACCGAGGCGCAGGCGCGGCTGGCGCAGATCGCGCGCGATTACGTCAATCGGCCGGTGATCGATGCTACGCTGGCGATCCGCGACGGGCGCGCCACCACCACGCCAAGCCAGATCGGGCGCAGCGTGGACCTCTCCGCGACGCTCGGCGTGCTGCGCAACGAGATTATGCGTCTGAGCATGGCGAGCACAATCGGGCTGGTGATCAGCGAAACGCCACCGGTCGTGTGGGACACCGCCGAAGTCGCGGCGCGGATCGACCAGGCGCTCGCCGCGCCGGTCGAGTTCACCGCGCCGCAGGGCGCCGCGGGGGAACAGGCGTGGCCGGTGCCGGTCGAGACGCTGGAAAAGATGCTGGTCCTGCAAAAGGCAACGCAGCCCGACGGCTCGGTCGTGTACCAGCTAGGCGTTGATCTGGGCGAGGCGCGCGCGCTGCTGGGCGAGATCGCCCCAGAGATGGAAGCCCAGCCGCAGAATGCCCGCTTCGTGTTTGACGACGAGACGCGCCAGTTAGAAGTCATTTCGAGAAGCGTTGACGGCACGGTGCTGGATGTCGAGGCGACGCTGGCCGATTTCGAGCGCGCGTTGTTCGCCGCCAACCCCGCCGAGCGCCGCGTGGCGCTGGCGTTCCAACATCTTCGCGCCGATATTCCCGACACGGCGACGGCGGCGGAGCTGGGCATCACCGAGAACGTAGTGTCACACACGACCTATTTCTACGGCTCGTCCGCTGCGCGCCGCCGCAACGTCGAGGTCGCGGCCTCGCATTTTCACGGGTTGGTCGTCCCGCCGGGTGGCATCTTCTCGTTTAATGAGTGGCTGGGCGATGTCAGCGTCGAGACCGGCTACGAGCAGGGGTTGATCATCGTCGGCAACCAGACGATCACCGGCGTCGGCGGCGGCGTGTGCCAGGTCAGCACGACCGCCTTCCAGACTGCGTTCTACGGCGGCTACCCGATCCTGGAACGCACCGAGCACGCCTACCGCGTCAGCTATTACGAGCACGGTGAGGGGCCGGGGATGGACGCGACGGTCTACTCACCGATTGTGGACTTCCGATTCAAAAACGACACGCCCTATCACCTGCTGATCGAAACCTACGTGAATCTCAACAACAGCACGATCACCTGGAAATTTTACAGCACCAGCATGGGGCGGCGCGTGGTCAAGGAAGGGCCAACCATTCGCGGGCAGACGTCCCCCCCGCCCGCGATCTACCGCGCCAGCAGCGACCTGCGCCTGGGGCAGATTCGCCAGGTCGATTACGCGCAAAGCGGCGCTGATGTCTACGTCTATCGCACGGTATACGAGGGCGACCGCATCATCATCGACCGCGAGGAATTTCGCAGCCACTACATGCCCTGGGCCAACCAGTTCGAGGTCGGGCCGGGCGATTCGCGGATCAACAACTGACAGCGGTTAGCGGTGCGCGCCGGGCAAACCTCACCCCTTAACCCCCGGCCCCTTTTCCCCTCTCCGTAAACGGAGAGGGCCAGGGGTGAGGTTCCGCGCGCTGGCCGCATAAGCCAGTTGCTTCCGAAAGGTCACTTAGCGGTTAGCGGTTAGCAGTTAGCGAAAAAACCAAAAGCGGCATCGTGAGCATGTGGCTTGTGCAGGGGCGCAGCAAGCCCGTCCGCAAAAAGCGAGGTAACGGGCGGGGCGAACGGCTCTGCCCGTTTGATTTGGGCGAATCCTTGCGTAGAACGCATGTTCACGCTAGAATCAGGCTGTTTTCCACGCGATCCGAAAGAGTATAAGCGATGGCGAAACCGCGCGTGTACTACGAATGCCAGGAATGCGGGCGCCGCTCGCCGCGCCATATGGGCCGCTGCCC
>JADLHR010000117.1 GCA_020848665.1 Anaerolineae bacterium | reverse complement strand
CCGCTGTTGATCTGGGCGAAGATTTCCGGCAGGCTGAAAGTTCCGGCTTTGTTGCCGAGCCACAGGATCGCGAGCAGCATCAGCAGGCTGCCCGCCATCGTGTACAGAAAGAACTTGATCGCGGCGTAGATGCGCTCTTCGCTGCCCCAGATGCCGATCAGGAAGTACATCGGAATCAGCGTAACTTCCCAGAAGACGTAGAACAGGAACAGGTCCTGCGCGACGAACACGCCGATCATCGCCCATTCCATCAGCAGCAAAAAGATGTAGTAGAGGCGCACGCGATCTTTGATCGGCTCAAACGACGCCAGGATCGAGATCGGCATGATGAACGTCGTCAGCAGCACCAGCCAGATGCTGATGCCGTCCACGCCCACGTAGTAGCGGATTGTGAAGCTGCCGCTACTGATCCAGTCCCATTTCTGTACCATTTGCAGGCCCGCCATGCTCCGGTCGAAATTGAGCAGGAGCACCAGCGACAGGCCGAATGTGACCAGTGAAACCGTCAGTGACAGCCACTTCATGGTCTGCTCCGTCAGCGAGCGCACGAAGATCAGCGGGAGCGCGCCCAGCAGCGGCAGCATCAGGACAACAGTGACCAGCGAGATGTCTTCCATAAGTTCGGTCCTTGTGTGTCACATTCCCAGCAATTCGCGGATCACAGGGAACAGGATAATGAACATGACCAGGACAGCGCCAAACAGCACACCCAGCGCGTAGGTGCGAACAAAGCCGGTCTGGACGGTGCGCAGCCGCGCCGCTGCCGCCCGAATCCCGACGCCAACGTCGTTGAACGCGCGGTCGATGATCCCGCGATCGATCGGCCCGCTCAACAGGTCGGTGGCGCGCCGGAAACTGCCGTAAATGATCCGCTCGTGCACAAAATCGTGCCAGAACGCCCAGTCCAGTTTTTCGGCCAGCCAGTACGCGGCGTCCCGGAACGGCCAGATGATGTACTTGAAGTAGAACTCGTCCCAGTACAGCTTGGCGTTCGCCAGTGCGAAGGCCCGGCTGGTGCGGGGATCGGTCTCCAGCGGGTCGCGGCGCACTGCGAGCAGCACGCGATCGTTGTAGATCAGCCGCCCTACATACATCGCGCCGAGCGCCACCACGACCGCGATAGTCGCCATCAGCAGGTTAAAGCTCCCCGCGTGCGCGTACACTACGCTGTGCTCCAGCCAGCTTGTCAGCTCGTGCACACCAAACAGCGACCCCAGCAGCGGGAACCCGTCCGGGATGTTGAGGAAGCCGCCGATCGCGCTCAGCACCGCCAGCGCCATCAGCGGAATAGTCATCGGCAGACCGGACTCGCTGGCCTGATTCGCCGCTTCGGAACGCGGCTTGCCCCAGAAGACCATCGCAAGCTGGCGGGACATATAGAAAGCGGTGAAGGCCGCCGCCACGAGCAGCAGCGCGAAGCCGATGTAGCCGTCGAGCCGGCCTTGCTCGGTCCCCAGCTTAAGGCTGTCGAGCAGAATCTCGTCCTTCGACCAGAATCCGGCGAACGGGATGATGCCCGCCAGCGCCAGCGTGCCGAACAGGTAGGTCCAGTACGTGATCGGCATGCGGCGGCTCAGGCCGCCCATGTTGCGCATGTCCTGCGCGTCGAAGGGTTCCGCATCGTGGTGCGTGCCGTGCGAGTGTTCCAGCGCATGATGGTGGCCGTGCTCGACTCCATGAATGACCGAGCCAGCGCCGAGGAACAGCAGCGCCTTGAAGAAAGCGTGCGTAACCAGGTGGAACATCGCCGCCGAGTACGCGCCGACGCCCACCGCCGCCACCATAAAGCCAAGCTGGCTGACGGTGCTGTACGCCAGCACTTTCTTGATATCCCACTGCCCCATTGCAATAAATCCGGCCATGAGCGCCGTCGTCGCGCCGATGATCGTCACGACGAATGATGTTACGTCGGCGGCGTGGAACAGCACGTTGGAGCGCACCATCATGTACACGCCCGCGGTGACCATCGTCGCGGCGTGAATCAGCGCGCTGACCGGCGTCGGACCGGCCATCGCGTCCGGGAGCCAGACGAACAGCGGAATCTGCGCGCTCTTGCCCGTCGCGCCGAGCAGAAACAGCAGCGTGATCACGGTCAGCGTGCCCTTCAGGCTCATCGTGAACAGGCCGAAATCTACCCGGTGTCCGCCTTCTTCGAGCCAGAGGTGCGCCTGGTTGAAGACGCCCAGCGGGCTAACCGGAGCGAGCGCAGCCTCGGCCTCCGCCTCGGTTTCGACCTCCGGCGCAAAGACTGGCTCCTCGGCTTCAGCGGCATGCGCCACCGCATGAATCGGCTCCTCGTGCGGCTTGTAGTAGTCCAGCGTGCCAAAGGTCCAGAAGGTAAGCAGCATCGCAATGATCACGCCAAAGTCGCCAATACGGTTGGCGATAAACGCCTTGCGCGCCGCCTCACTGTTCTTCCAGCCTTCGCCCTTCGGCTTGTCGAACCAGAAGCCGATCAGCAGATACGAGCACAGGCCAACGCCCTCCCACCCGACAAACATCATCAGGTAGTTGTTGCCGCTGACCAGTGTTAGCATGAAGACCAGGAACAGATTCAGGTACACGAAGAAGCGCGGGAACCGCTGGTCGCCGTGCATATACCCGATCGAGTATATATGAATCAGCGAGCCGACCCCGGTGACGACCAGCATCATCGTCACGCTAAGCGTATCAACCCGGAACTGCCAGGGGAAATCCACGCCTGCCGATGGAATACGGATCCAGCCATCGAGCAGCGGCATATCGACGACCGCCGCCTTATAGCCGGTATCGACCAGCGCAATCCACAACAGCACCGACACGAAGAATGCCGACGCGCTGGCCCCGACCGCCACGATGCTGACCCCTTTTTCACCGAGATATTTGCCGGCGAACAGGTTGATCAACAGCCCGATGGCGGGCAGGACCACAATCAGCGGTACAAGGTTGAAGAAGTTTTCCATCTGCGCCCCTTACGATGGGGTGCGCGACCGGCGATCCAATCCACGCCGATCACGAGCGACACAACCCCGCGCTAGTTCTTAAACAGGTGCAACTCGTCGATGTTGATGCTTTTCTTCGACCGGAAAATCGCCACGATCAGAGCCAGCCCGATGGCAACCTCTGCCGCCGCGATCGTCATCACGAAGAAGATCAGCAGTTGACCGTCCAGATTACCCCACTGCCGCGCAAAAGCCGCCAGCGCCAGATTTGCCGCGTTCAGCATCAGCTCAATCGACATGAAAACCAGGATCGCATTGCGCCGCAGCAAGACGCCAAGTGTACCCAGAATAAACAGGATCGCGCTCAGCAGGACATAAAGTTCGGTTGCGACTTCTGGGGCTTCCATCCCGCTCTCCTACCCTTCCAGCGACGTGCGGCTGGCTGTTTCCGGCGCAGCCGGCGCTTGCGGCTCGGCGGGCGGATTTGCCAGCCGGCGCCGGACCGGGCGGCGAACCACAAGCATATCTTTCGTCAGGATCAGTGTACCGATCATGGCTACCAGCAGCACCAGCGCGACCATCTCCATCGGCAACGCGTAGCGCGCAAACAGCGCCAGCCCGATGCTCGCCGGGCTGCCAAACGACGGCAGCGCATTGGACTCCAGCGAGAGAAACACGTCTTCAAACGAGTTATCGCTCTGAGCGCGCGTGGTGAATACCCAAAGCTGGCCCTGCTCCGGCGTTAACGCCCGGTCGGCAAACGTCACCAGCCGATCGCGGCGGATGCCATCCGAGAACACGCTCAGATCGGCTGTTCCGCCCCGAATCAAGGCCGGCTCGGATGCGGCGCCGTACGCCAGGTTATCGATCAAAACCGCACCTTCGGACGAGCCGGAGCCGCGCACCACGTCGATCATCTCGACCGAGCGGATGCCGTTGACGACGGTCACACGCAGCACGTCCGAGCGATCCGTCTCGCTCAGATCTTCCTCGGCGACGACCAGCCGTGCGTCGCCGCGCGTCCCGACCGCAGTGAACGACAGCGCCTCGCCCCGGTTCAGGTCAACCTTCGTGGTGGCAAGCGGCGCATCGACTGCGGGATCGGCATCCGGCCCAAACAGGGCGAGATCATAGCGACCTCGTGCCCAGGCGCCGAATTCGCTCGCCTCGCCGTACGCCAGATCATCTGCGATGCGCTCGCCATCCAGGTACATGTCAACCGCGTCAAGCTGGTCCAGTGCATTAACGACCCGCACGTATGGCTGAGCCACCTCGCGCCCGCTCAGATCAATCTCGCCCTGGATGACCGCCAGGCTCACCGCCAGCAGAAAGATCAGAGCCAGCGCGATCGCCGCAGGCACCATCCATGGGAAACGGGGGTGCTGTTCAGGGTAGAGCCGCTCGGAGCCAAGCAGCATGATCACGAACAGGAACAGGACCATGATCGCCCCGGCGTAGACGACGATCTGCACCATCGCCAGGAAGGCTGCGCTGAGCATCAGAAAGAAAAAGGCGATGCACGCGAAGTTGACCACCAGGAACAGCGCCGAGTGCACCGCGCGCTGGCTGATCAGCATCAACACAGCAGAGGCGACTGCTACCGCGCCAACGATTATGAAAAGCGTCAGTTCCATTCAAGTGCCGTCCTGTCAATACGACCGGCTAATAGTATGCTTGAGCACCACAGAACTTCGCGCAGTGTAACGCAACACGATCGGCAAGCCAAGCCGCCGATGCGGCAAGCGCCTGTCACCTAAAGCGGATCTTCCATCTCCGGGATCGAGCGCGTGTAGCGGCCCGGTTCGGTTTCTTGCGGCGTATCGGGCATTCCAGGCGGCGGCGCGTCGATCAGCATATCCTTGGTGTAGATCGCATCGCGCCGGTCGCTGAAGGTCAGCCGGTATTCGTGCTCCAGCACAATCGCTTCTGTCGGGCAGGCGTCCTCGCAATACCCGCAAAAGATGCAGCGAATCATGTTAATCTCGTAGGTCTTGGCGTACCGCTCGCCGGGGCTGTAACGCTCCTCGTCGGTGTTTTCCGCTGCCTCAACCCAGATCGCGTCCGCCGGGCAGGCTGCCGCGCACAGCGCGCAGCCGATGCACTTTTCCAGCCCGTTGTCGTAGCGCTTCAGCGCGTGGCGCCCCTTGAACCGCTCGCGGACCGGGCGCTCCTGCTCTGGATACTGTACGGTCACCTTGTCTTCAAGCAGATACTTGAAGGTTTGCATAAAGCCACGTATCACATTCATCAGACACTCGCCTGTCTCGTTGTTCCTTCGATGTCAGCGTCCGCCTGATCGCCAGCGGCCAGCAACCAGCGCGTTGACCGGCCTCAACGGCCTGATTTCACCTGACTGGAGAGCGACACGCTCTCGACCCGCGCTGCCGTGGCTGCGCCCTCAGCTTTGTGGCCGACCCGCGTCAGCCACCACTGCGCGCCGGCGAAGAACGCCACCAGCGCGACCAGCGCCAGGACCGCCGTCACACCCTTGCCCAGTTCTTCGGCCAGGAACACGGCGATCGCGGTCCATGCGACAGCGACCATCGCCAGCGGCAGCATGACCTTCCACCCCAGCATCATCAGGCGGTCATAGCGGATGCGCGGCAGCGTCGCCCGGATCCAGACCATGCCAGACAGCAGCAAGAAAACCTTGGCGCCATACACCAGTGGGCCGAGCAGCGGGAAGCGGTCGACCAGCACAAAATGATGGCCGCCGAGATACAGGGCCGCGCCCACTATGCTCACCGTGATCATGCCGATGTATTCCGCGAGATAGAAGAGCGCGAACTTCATCCCGCTGTATTCGGTGTGGTAGCCGGCCGTCAGTTCCTGCTCGGCTTCGGGCATGTCGAACGGCGCGCGGTTCACCTCTGCCAGCAGCGCGATGAACATAATCGCCGCTGCCAGCGGGTTCTGAAACACGAACCAGCCGAGGATCGGCGGATCGTTCTGCGCCTCGATGATGTCGCCGACGCTCATTGATCCGGCCAGCAGCACCGGAACCGCCACCGCCAGCCCCATGCTCAGCTCGTAGCTGATCATCTGCGCGGAAGACCGCAGCCCGCCCAGAATAGCGTACTTGTTATTGCTCGCCCAGCCCGCCAGCACAACACCATAGACGCCGATACTGGTGATGCCGAGAATCCACAGCACGCCAATGTTCGGATCGGTCAGCCCCTGCGTCATGCGATACCATTTACCGTCGAACCAGGGGACGGTGATGTCCGGTCCAAACGGCACGACCGCGACAACGATAATGGCTGGAACCATCTTGATCAGCGGCGCCAGCCAGAAGACCACGCGCTGGGCTTCGCGCGGCGTCAGGTCCTCCTTGAAAATCAGCTTGAGTCCGTCGGCGACCGGCTGGAGCAAGCCCTTCGGCCCTGCGCGGTTCGGCCCGATACGCGCCTGAAACCATGCGATCAGCCGGCGCTCCCACAGGGTCATGTACGCAAACCCGAGCAGCAGAATTGTAAACAGTAACAGACTGGTGAAAATCGCGTGCACGGTCGTACAGGTCGTGTTGGCGGTGCACTCGATAATCGTGGCGGATTCCCCTGGTCCAAACATAGCCCGGACTACCCTCCGATCTTCTGGATGGTGCAGGCGACCGGAACGGTCGGCATCGGTTTATGCGCGAGTTGCAGCGGCAGCAGCGCGTAACCGACCGGCGCGCATTCATCGACCCGTGCGATAACTTCGGCGCGGAAACCCTCGCCGCTTACCACCACGCGATCGCCGGCGGAGATGTCCAACTGCGCCGCGTCGGCGACGTTCAGCTCGACGTAGGGCTGCGGCACGCGATGGTGCATCAGCGCGCTCGGCTCGAACAGCGGACCGCGATCGTACAGCAGCCGCACCGGGACAGCCGTCAGGCCACCAGCGATTTCCGGCTCGGCGCGCTGGATCGCGCGCACCGGCAAAGTCGCCGCCTCGTTCTCGGCTGCTGGCGGAATCGGATAGCCCAGCCCCGCCAGATTGAAGTAAGACGTACCGCCGTAATACAGGTCATCACCGCCTACCAGCGGGAACTGCTCCTCAACGTATGCCAGGCGCGGATAGCTCGCTTCGGCGTAGCCGGGGACCGCCGCGTTGATCTCGCGCATCACCGCCCCTGCGGACACCGGCGAGCGCGGGCCAGCCAGCTGCTCGCCAATGTTGGCGAAGATGCGCCACTCCGGCAAGGACTCGCCAATAATGCCCTGGACGGGATTGAACCGCTGCACACGGCGCAGGCCGTTGGTAAACGATCCGGCGCGCTCGGCGAAGCTCTGGCGCGGCAGAACCAGATCCGCCTGCTGGGCGGTCGGCGTCATGAACAGCGCGGTCGCTACGACGAATTCTGCAGCGCGGATCGCCTCGGCGACGTGAGAGTCTTCTTCGATCGGGTTCGCCCCGGCGATAATCCACATCTGGGGAGGGTTATCCAGCAGGGTCTGCGTCGCTTCGGCAGAGAAGCCCATATCATAGGCGCCCTGCATGTTCGCGCCAGGCCAGACCGCGACCAGGCCGCTGTTGTCCCGGCCAGCGCGCCCCGTCACGATCAACAGGTTGGCCGCCGCCTGCATCAGCTCGCGGTGTCCAGCCAGCGACAACCCCTCGCCGCCCGCAAAGATCAGCAAGTTTTCGACGCCGAGCAGCGCATCGGCGGCCTC
This sequence comes from Anaerolineae bacterium, assembly GCA_020848665.1. Classification (GTDB taxonomy): domain Bacteria; phylum Chloroflexota; class Anaerolineae; order Aggregatilineales; family Aggregatilineaceae; genus DYGX01. The sequence goes on along the minus strand of JADLHR010000117.1, from coordinate 3,653 downwards.
GACATACGCCATCTCGCCTTCGCGCCGGGCCGCCTGAAGCTCAGCCAGCCCCGGCACGCGCGTCTCCGTGACGCTGGCGGGCGTACCCTGCTGCAGCGCATGCGCCAGGAAGTCATCCAATACGTCTGCCGCCGCGCCATACTGGTAGCGCACCGTCACGCTGGCGTAACGATCGAGCTTGGTCGGGCGGGCGTTGGCGACAACAAGCGTCGCGCCCCGCTCCGCCGCCTGCTTGACCTGGAGCCACCAGATCGGCGCCTCTTCCTCGAAATCGGAGGCGATCACCAGGATCGCGGTCTCTGGGCCGATGTCGCGCAGCCGCGTGCCACTCCCAACGCCAGCCTGTGCGACGAGATCGCCGCCGGTCATGGTCGCGGGCCAGACGCCGAGCGGCGCGTCCGGCGCGGTCAGACCGGCCAGCTTGCGCAGCGCCCACAGGTCCTCATTCGACAACTCCGGGCTGCCAAGCACGCCGAGCGACTTACCGTGCTGCTTCAATCGCGCCGCGATCATGCCGTAGGCGGTCGCCCAATCGACCGGCGCCCACTCCCGCCCTTGCTTCATCATCGGCTGCTCAAGGCGGCCCTCGGCGCGCGAGTGATGGTGGCCGAAGCGCCCCTTGTCGCAGATCCAGATCTCGTTGACCCACTCGTTCTGGCGCGGCATGATACGCTTGATGACCTTGCGGCCACCTGAATCCCTGTCCAGGCGCGTGCCGGCGCTCAGGTTACATCCCACCGGGCAATAGGGGCAGATCGTCGCTTCTTCTTCCAGCTCCCACGGGCGCGCGCCGAAGCGGAAGTCGGTCGTGGTCAGTGCGCCTACCGGGCAGATATCTGTTGTGTTGCCACTGAATTTAGTGTCAAACGGCGGATCGCTGATCGTCACAATCTGCATACGCCGCCCGCGCTCGTGGAACGCCAGAACGTTGTCACCAACGATCTCGTCGCAGAATCGGGTGCAGCGCGCGCACTGGATACAGCGCTCACGGTCGAGGTAGATCAACTCGCCCAGCGGCACGTGCTTGTCCAGCCGAATTTTATCGTCAAACACAAAACGCGAGCGACCCGGCCCGTAGCCCATCGTCAGATTCTGCAACGGGCACTCACCGCCTTTGTCGCATACCGGGCAGTCGAGCGGGTGGCTCGTCAGCAAGAACTCAAGGATGCTGTCGCGCCCGTTCACCACAACTTCAGTCGTGGTACGAACGGTCATTCCTTCGGTCACGGTCTGAGTACAGGCAGTCTGCAACCGGGGATTCCAGCGGACCACCGGCTGGCCGTGCTCATCACGCTCGACCTCGCCAGTTCCCCGATTGACCGACACCGAACCCAGCTCCACCAGGCACATGCGGCACATACCAACCGCGTCCAGCTTCGGATGATAGCAGAAGACAGGGATATCGATCCCCTGCATCTTGGCGGCGTCAACCAGGTTCATCCCTTTGGGCGACTGATACGCCTGACCATCCATGTAAAAAGTTACGAGTTCAGCCATGTTGCTCCTCAGCAGGCCAGAGCGTTCACGTCTTCGCTTAAGTCACTAGTGCGAGTCTGCCTCAACGATGGGCCGCGCCTCGCGGCGCGCTTGGCCTTCAGCTTCCAGGGACACACCGGCAGGCAGCGCATCCTGGCACGCCGCGAGGCCAATCTGCGCCCGGTCGAAATACGCCTGATCGAGATAGCCCCACGCGCTCTGCGCGAAACGCTGCGCCGCCAGATCGCGCGCGATCACGAAGTCGTCCACTGCCCGACGCCTGTCCCCGGCGCGCAGCCACGCTTCGCCGCGCAGCAGGTAATTCACCGGCTCCTCTGGGCGCTGCCCGATCGTCTCAGTCAGCAACAGAATCGCCGGAGCGTCAGCAGCAGACAGGCTGCGGGCTTCGATCACACCGATCATGTCGCTCACGCAGTACCGCCCTGCCCGACGGCTTCGGGGAATTCGCCCGCCGCCGCGCGCGTGTAGTCTTTCATCTGCTCCGCCGCCTGCTGAGCCTCGCGGCTGGTTTCGGCCTTGCGGACGTATTCCTCGTATTCTCCATAGAAATGCTGGAGCGTCGAGAGCACCGGGTTGGCAGCAAACTCGCCCAGCGCGCAGAGCGTTACGCCGCCCTGCATGTTGCGCGGTACCGCCTGCAACAGCGCCAGGTCATGCAGCGTACCGCCACCCTCCAACACGCGGCGGTAGATGCGCTCCAGCCAGTAGGTCCCCTCGCGGCAGGGTGTGCACTTACCGCAGCTTTCATGCTTGAAGAAATGCGTCATCTTGCCGGCGGCCCATACCATATCGGTCGTCTCGTCCATGAGGATGAATGACGCCGAGCCAAGCGTGCTGCCGAGCTTGACCACGCTCTCGTAGGTCAGTGGTGCGTCGAGCACTTCGTCCGTTGCCGGGAGCACCGGGCCGCTGGCGCCCGACGGCAGAATCGCCTTGAGCTTCTTCCCGCCGGGAACACCGCCGCCATGCTCGTAGATCAGCTCGCGGAACGTGATGCCGAGCGGCAGCTCGACGTTGCCGGGCCGGGCGATATGCCCGCTCAGGCAGAAGATTTTGGGGCCGGGGCTTTCCGGTGTGCCAATCGCTTTGTACGCAGCGGCACCGTTGACGATAATCCAGGGGACATTCGCCAGCGTCTCAACATTGTTGACGACTGTCGGCGCATAATACAAGCCGCCGCCCTGCTGCGCGGGGAACGGTGGACGCACGCGCGGCTGCCCCAACAACCCTTGCACGCTGTTAAGCAGCGCGCTCTCCTCACCGCAAATGTATGCCCCGGCGCCCAGATGCACATACACCGGGCAGCTCCATTCGCCGCCGAGGATATTGTCTCCGGCGAGATTGTTTTGCCGCGCGACCTCGATCTGTTCCTCAAGCGCGTGCGCCAGGTCCCAGAACTCGCCCCGGCAGTAGATATAGACCGCCGTCGCCTGGATCGCGTAGGCCGCGATCAGCGCGCCCTCAATCACCTGGTGTGGGTTCTTCTCAAGTAGCTGGCGGTCCTTGAACGTGCCCGGCTCGCTCTCGTCGGCGTTGACAGTCACGTACTTGACCGGCGCATCCTTCGGGATGAAGCTCCACTTGCGACCGGTCGGGAAGCCCGCCCCACCTCTACCCCGCAGGTTCGCGTCCAGTACGATCTGGATCACCTCGGCAGGGGTGTGTTCGCGGAGCGCTCTCTTCAGCCCTTCATAGCCGCCATGGGCGACATAAGTATCAAACTGCCCGATGTCGGGAAAGTCGAGATCGCGCAGCAGAATGTGTTCCATGAGTCTATCCCGTCTCTATGCCGATCTGCGTCACGCCGATCAAAAATCAGGTCGTTCAAGCCTGGTGCTAAATATCAGCCTCGTCGCGCTTGCTCAGGTACCGGATTTCCGGGTGAGCAGAGTAACCGGCTGTGGTAAAAAGCGCCAGGCTGGCGTCGTTCGGCTCTTCCACCAACGCCGCAAAAATGCCCAGTCCCCTGGCTCGTAGCGCGCGCTCAGCCTCGTCAACCAGAGCCAGCGCAATCCCTTGCCGGCGGAAGTCAGGGTGAACCGCGAGGCGGTTGAGCCACCCCTTGCGCCCGTCGTGCGTGGCGACAATCACACCGACCAACCGTTCTTCGATCCGCGCGCCAATCACCTGCTGAAGACCGCTCGCCAACTGCGCGG
>JADLHR010000116.1 GCA_020848665.1 Anaerolineae bacterium | reverse complement strand
CCGGCTAATTACCTGATTCTGCGGCGGCTGAACCGGCGCGAGCTGGCGTGGTTCACCATCCCGGCGCTAATCGTGGTGTTCAGTGTGCTGGCGTACACGGTCGGGTTCAACCTGCGCGGCAACGTCGCCACCGTCAACCGTCTGACAGTCGCACGGTTGTGGCCCGGCAGCGACGAAGCAGAGGTCCACAGCCTGATCGGCATCCATTCGCCGCGCCGCAGCACCTACGACATCGCCGCCGAGCGGGGCTACCTGCTCCGCACGCTGCCCGGACTGGGCGGTGGCATAGGCAGCCCGGCGCAGATCAACGAGTCGCTGCGCACGATCGCCGAAGGCGTACCGATTGACGCGGGGACCGTCTCCAGCTTCGCAGCCAGCGGGTTCGCGCCTGCTCCGCTAATTGAGGGATCGGCGGTGTGGGACGTATCCGTCGGGTCAACGGCGACCCTGCGTGGTACCATCACAAACCACAGCGACATCACGCTCGTAGACGCGGTCATCGTGGCGCGGGGCACCAGCCGCCATCTCGGTATGCTGGCGCCCGGCGAGCGGCGCAGCTTTACGCTGTCGGTCGGGTCGCAGGATCCCGGCCCGCTGTCGCTTGGCAGCCCGTACAGCGCCATCACACCTTACAGCGCATCCGGCTGGGGCTACACTGCGTCACAATCAAGTTGGTGCTTCTCGCCGGAAGGGCTGTACCTGACGCTGCCGGACGTGATGGGACACGAGGGCTTCTCGTGCGCGGCGGCGGGCGTCAGCCCGCACGATCAGGAGATCCGGCGTCGCTTCCGGCTGCTCGGCGCGCTGATCGTGGACCGCGACGAGAGCGGCGGGCGCGGCGCGGGCGTTACATTGTTTGGGTGGAGCGATCGCGCGCTGGTCGGAGTCGAGTTGATTGGCCGTCCGCAAAAGGTTGAAGACACGACGCTTTATATCGTGGAAATCCCGGTTTCAGCGCGGTCGAGCGCGAGCGGCGCGCAGGCCGAGATCCCGCCCGCGCTGACGACCTGGACGGCGCTGCCGGGCGGCCTGTTGAACGTGACGCCGCTTCAGTTCCAGATCAGCGGGAGCGACGCCGCCGAATTCCAGTTCATGCCGCTGCCCCAGGCCCGTCTGGATCATGTTGCGCAAATCGACCTGTATTTTCGCAGCCAGGGGCGGCTGAGCGTCGAGATCTGGGACTGGCAGTCAGCGCTGTGGCGGCCGGTCGCGCTTGATCCGAACGACCCGATCACGACAATTGGCGGCGCGGCGCGCTACACCGGCCCGGAGAACGCCGTGAACGTGCGCGTCTCGTCACCGGATATGGCCGGGTTCCACCTGATTGACTATGTCAAAATCGGCTATCGCGGGCGGCTGGCCGGAAACGTGGGCGCGACAGCCCCGACCGACAGCAGCGCGGGATAGGCCCAGCAAGAGAGCGCAGCCAATGGCAGCAGAAGACCTGATCATCGAAACACACGGCCTGGTGAAGCGCTACGGCCAGATAGTAGCCGTCAACAACCTGTCGCTCCAGGTACCGCGCGGGGCAATTTACGGTTTTGTCGGCCCGAACGGCGCCGGAAAAACCACCACCATGCGCATTCTGACGACGCTGATTACGCCGACCTCCGGCGACGCCTACGTGGCGGGATATTCGGTGGTGGACTACCCGCGCGAGGTGCGCCGGGCAATCGGCTATATGCCCGATTTCTTCGGCGTCTACGATGATATGAAAGTCTGGGAATACCTGGACTTCTTCGCGGCCTGCTACGAGATCCCGGAGCGCGACCGCCCCGGACTGATCAAGGACCTGCTGGCGCTGGTTGACCTGGCGCACCGCCGCGATGATATGGTCGAAAAGCTGAGCCGGGGCATGAAGCAGCGCCTCAGCCTGGCGCGCACCCTCGCCCACGATCCCGAAGTGCTGATCCTGGACGAGCCAGCGTCCGGCCTGGACCCGCGCGCCCGTATCGAGATCCGCGAGCTGCTGGTCGAGATGGCGCGCATGGGCAAGACGATCTTCTTCTCGTCACATATCCTGGCCGATGTCGCGGAAATCTGCACGCACCTGGGCATCATCGAGAGCGGCGAGATCGTCGCACAGGGGACGGTCGGAGACATTCGCCGCCAGCTCATGCCGACCCGCGAAATCCTGATCACAGTGCTCAACCAGATCGACCAGGCGAAAGAGACGTTGGCGCTAGTTGAAGGTATCGGCGCAGTGCAGGATGTGTCTGACGATCACGGACGCCGCCGGATCCGGGTCGAGTTTTCTGGTGACGACGAAGCGTTGAGCAAGCTGCTGCTGGCGCTGTCGCAGCGCAGTATCCCGGTTGTGAACTTCGTAGAGGAGACGCACGATCTGGAGACGGTGTTCATGCGCGCGACGAAGGGCATCGTGTCGTGAGCGCCCGGTTAATGACTATGAGAAGCAAACACGCCTTGACAGCGTATCCGGCGAGGGCACTATGACGGCTCCGGCTGCTGAAGCGACGCGCAGACGACCCCAGCTGCGGGGGATGCTGGCCGACAACCCGGTGTTCGTCAAGGAGCTGCGCGGGCGGATGCGCGGCGCGCGCGCGTTCGTCGTGCTGACCTTCTACCTTGCGTTGCTGGGCGCTTTCACCGGGCTGATGTACCTGGCCGTCGCCGAATCATCGATGAGCGTCAGCGGCCAGAGCAACGTTGGCGAGGTGGGCCGCACGCTGTTCGTGAGCATCGTCGCGATCGAGATGCTGCTGGTCTCGTTCATCGCGCCGGCTTTCACAGCGGGTGCGATCAGCGGTGAGCGCGAGCACCAGACCTTCGATCTGCTGCAAACGACGCTTCTGAGGCCAGGATCGCTCGTGGTGGGCAAACTGCTCTCGGCGATGCTGTTCGTGCTGCTCCTGCTGCTCGCCGCCGTCCCGCTGCAAAGCATCGCGTTCTTCTTCGGCGGCGTAGCGGAAACCGAGGTGATCCTGTCGTTCGTGATCCTGGTCACGACCGCGCTGCTGTTCAGCACGCTCGGCATCTTCTTCTCGTCGCGCTCGCGCCGCACACTGTCGGCCAGCGTCCTGACCTACACCACTGCGACGTTATTCACCTTCGGCCTGCCGATTATGATCGGTGGTGTGCTGATGATGTTCGGGTTCTCGCTCAACAATGTCCAATCCTCGACAACCCAGATCACGATGCTGTACGTGCTGGGCGCGATCATCTGCACCAACCCGGCGGCGACCGCCCTGCTGACCCAGTATGTGCTGCTCAACCAACAAACCATCGGGCTGTTCTCGTATACTCTAGCGGGCGGCGAGACGATCACATTGATCTCGCCCTGGATTCCGTTCACGGCGCTGTATCTTGTCCTGACCGTGATCTTCTTTGCGCTCTCGGTCCGGCGCGTGAACAAAATCGAGAACTAATGTTCTGGCGCGCGAGAGCCGGAAGGGGTACAATTCAGGTAAGTGGAACGCCAGTTGGGCAGTAGGTTTGGCGCCAGGACCGGCGGCGATTCTGAGGGTAGCACGGCGACGCGATGAGCGCGATCCTGTTCGAGCAAACCAGCCAGGGCCTGACCCGCGCGCTTCAGCGCTGGAACCGCCGGCTGCGCCTGATCCGCAGCGCCCTCTGGGGGCCGCGTGGGATCGCTTTCGGGCTGGCGGCTGGCGTGGTCGTCGCGGTGATCTCCCGCGTGCGCCCGTGGCTGCTGCCAGAGCAGATCGCCTGGGCGACCGGGCTGTTCACGCTCGGCGTGCTGATGATCATTTTCGGCTGGCTCTGGCTGCGGCCCCAACCTGCCCTGCGCGCCGCGCGCTCCTTCGACCGGCGTTTCGCGCTGCAAGAGCGCACCAGCACCGCGCTGGAGCTGACCGGCGGGGCCATTCCTGCGCCGCCCGCACTGATCGAGCGCCAGCTTAACGACGCGCTGCGCCGCGCCGAGGCGGTGAACGTCGCTGCGCATCTGCCGCTGCGCATCCGCTGGCTGGAGCTGGCCGTGATGACCGCGCTCGGCGCGTTGCTCGCGGCGCTGCTGCTCTCTCACAACCCGCAGGCGCAGCAGTTGCGCGCGGAGCAGGCGCTGGAACAGGCGATTGCCAGCCAGGCCGCCAGCCTGGAGCGCCAGCTTGACGAGATCGACCGTAACAGCGCGCTGACGCCGGAGGAGCGCGACGCCCTGCGCCGCCCGCTGGAGGAAGCGCTCGAAGTCCTACGGCAGCCCGAGCTCTCGCAGCAGGAAGCGATCGCCGCCCTGTCTGAAGCGCAGCAGCAGCTTCGCGGAATGTCGGATGGGATGCTGGAGAGCGAGCGGCGGCCTTACCGCGACGCAGCGCGCGCCCTGACCGGCTCTGAGGCGCTGTCTGACCTGGCGCAGGCGCTCGGCAAGCCAGACCTCGGCGCAGCGGCAAACGCCGCAGAGCAGGCCGCGCATGACCTTGACCAGATGGGCGCCGCCGAGCAAGAAGCGATGGCCGAACGGCTGGAACAAGCGGCTAACGCTCTGACTGAGAGCGATCCGGCCCTGGCGGAGCAGATGCGCGAGGCCGCCGAGGCGCTGCGCGAAGGAAACCTTGCGCAGGCGCAGGAGCAGATGCGCGAGGCCGCCGAATCGCTCCGCGAGCAGCAGGCGCAGCAAGCGCAGTCCCCCGCCGCTGAGCAAGCGCAGCAGTCCGCCAGCCAGGTGCGCGCCGGACAGCAGGAAATCGCGCGGGCCGGGCAGGACACGGCTGCCGAGCAGCGAGCGCAGACGGGGCCGCAGAGCAATCAGACCGGCGCGACCGCGCAGCAGAGCCAGCAGGCGCAGCCGGGCGATCAGGGCGAGCCGGGCGAGTCCGGCCAGCAAGCGCAGCAGCGCGCGGACGTAAGCGGCCAGCAGCAAGGCGCCGCCGAGCCGAGCGATCAGGCAGGCCAGTCTGAGCAGCCGGGTGAGGCGCAAAACGCGGCGCAAGGTCAGCCGGACGCCGGGAGCCAGCCCGGCGGCCAGCAGCCGCAGGGCGCCGTCCGGCTCAGCCAGGAGAGCGGCGGGGAAGCGGCGGAACCGGCTGGCCCGCTGGGTGCGCTCACCGGTGAGCAGCCCGGCGGAGAAGGCTCCAGTGCGGACGAGCGCGCGCAAGCGCCCGGCTCCGAGCAGAACGCTGTCCAGGCGGCGGGTCAGGGCGAAGGCGGCGCTGGAGTGGATACGACTCAGGGCCAGATCGGGGCACGGGACGAGGCGCCTTCTGGCGGCGGAAGCGACGGCGCAGCGAACCCGCGCGCCTTTGATCCTCAGTACGCGCCGTCTTCGATCGGTGGGACGAGCCAGAACCCGATCGACGTGGGCGGCCAGCTCAGCAACGAGAATGCGCTTCCCAGCGAGGAAGGGGACTTCGCCGAGAACCCGGCAGGGCAGTCGCGGCTGGCCTATCAGCGCGTGCTCGGCAATTACCGGGGCTTCGTCGGCGAGGCGCTTGAGAGCGGGCGCATCCCGCTGGTGCAGCGCGACATTATCCACGACTACTTCTCGTCGCTCGAGCCGTAGCAGGCTCCGCGACCAGGGAAAGAGCGCCTGTGGCAGCCTACCACCGACGTGCAGGATTGAGCCTGTTGGGTCTCGCGCTGGGCCTGCTCGCCGGCTGCATCCAGCCGGCCGAGGAGCGGTCGGGCGCAACACCGACCGTACCGGCTGCGCCGGGGATCGTCGCCATTGCGCCGCCCGCCGCGACACCAACGCTCTCGTCAGGCGAGCCGGAAAGCCCACCGCTGATCGCCGGAGTTGATCCGGCGGCGCTGGTGACCGGGTTCATTCAGCGGCGCGGTGACCAGCCGTCCAACGTAACGATCTGGGCCGACCAGCGGCTGGAGCCAGACCAGCTTCAGGCGTTCACCTACACCGGCGCGGCAGGCGAGCCGTGCGCCGGGTTCCTGCTGAGCGCCGTCCAGGGCGCGCCTTCAGATAATGGCGCGGTCGCCTGCGCCGATGACCCCACCGCTGGGGCGTTCGCCGGGGTGACCCTGTTCCTGACTTCGGGCGGGCAGCCATACTCAATCGTCTTCGGGCAGGTCTTCGATCCGACCATCGCCGCCGTCGCCGCCGTGTACGCGGACGGCGCGTCCGCCCAGACACAGCCCGTCCTGGGCGGCTACGCCCTTGTCACGCCAGGGATCGCGGAAGTCAGCTTGATTACCGCAATCGATCCAACCGGTAACACAGTCATCCCATCTATTCCGCAGTCTGCCGTGCGCTAGCGCCGCCAACACGCCGCCGAGGAAACCCTATGAGTGACGCCACGACCAACACAACGACCAGCCTGCGCGCCGCTGACATCAGCGTTGACGAGTTCCACGCCACAGCCAGCGCAATCGTCCGCGAAGTCGGCAAGGTAATCGTCGGGCAGGAGACGGTCGTGCGCCAGGTGCTGATCTGCGTGATCGCCGGCGGGCACGCGCTGCTCGAAGGCGTGCCGGGCCTGGGCAAGACGATGCTGATTCGCACCCTCGCGGACGTGCTGGACCTCAAATTCGCGCGTATTCAGTTCACGCCAGACCTGATGCCTGCCGACATCGTCGGCACCAACATCATGGAGGAATCCGAAAGCGGCCGCCGCACGTTCCGCTTCGAGGCAGGGCCAATTTTCGCCAACCTGCTGCTCGCCGACGAGATCAACCGCGCCACGCCCAAGACGCAGTCGGCCCTGCTCGAGGCAATGCAGGAGAAAACGGTCACCGCCGCCAACCAGAAATACACGCTCGCGCCGCCGTTCTTCGTGCTGGCGACACAAAATCCACTGGAAATGGAAGGGACGTACCCCCTGCCGGAAGCCCAGCTTGACCGCTTCCTGTTCAAGATCGATGTGCTATTCCCGTCGCCAGGAGAACTGGTTGAGATCATGGGTCGCACGACCGGCGCGGCGGTCCCGCATGCCGGGAAGGCTGCCAGCGGGGCGCAGATCGTCGCAATGGGTGATCTGGTGCGCCAGGTGCCGATCGCCACGCATCTCAGCGACTACATCGCTCGGCTGGTGATCGCAACGCATCCGGACTCGACTTCCGCGCCGGAGGTCGTGCGCCAGTTCGTGCGCTACGGCGCCAGCCCGCGCGGGGGGCAGGCGATGGTGCTTGGCGCGAAGGTCCACGCCCTGCTCGACGGGCGCTACAACGTGGCGTACGATGACATCGCGGCGGTTGCCGGGGCGGCGCTGCGCCACCGTATCATTCTCAACTTCGAGGGACAGGCCGAGGGAATCGCGCCCGACGCCGTGATCGACGAGCTGCTCGCACAGATCGAGCCGGGAGATTGAGCATGGCGCTGGATCGCACGCTTCAGCGGATACTGACTGAGCCAACGCCGGACGACCTGTGGGCGCTCCAGCCGCTGCTGCTGGGCGAAGGCACGCCGGAGGCGGCGCGCGCGCACGAGGTTGCGGGCCAGTTCTACGGCTACCTCGTCAACGTCCGCAGCAAGCTGACTTCGAAGCAGTACAGCCTGCTTGGCGCGGCGCTGGCGGCGACCTCAATCGGGATCATGGCAGTGCGCGATTTGCTCGATTCCGCTGCCAACGACCCGGAGCACCTGCTTCAGAACGCGCTAGCCGGAGGGCTGGCGAGCACCACTGAAGGTCTCTCGACGGTTCAGGCGGTGCGCGCCTGGGAAATGGAATTCGGCTCGGTGCACGAGGAGGCGTTGTGGGACCTCTACGGCCTCCTGTGGCAGCTTGCAGCGGATCGCCGCCCGGATCAGCCCATCGAGACACGCCACGTGCTGATCGAGCAGCTTCTCGCCCCGGCGCGCGCTGCCGAGCTGAACGGAATAGCGCGTATGGGCTACCTGATTCGCCTGTTCCAGATCGCGCTGCTGCTGCGGCTGCGCCCGGTGATCGCTGCGCATCGAGAACCTGAGGCTCCGGCGAGCGACGGCGTATGACCGCGACGGACAGCCCGATCATCACCGAGAGTCTGACCAAGCAGTTCGGGCGCGGGCGGAAAAGGATCCTGGCCGTTCGGGACGTTAACCTGACGGTGAAAACAGGTCAGGTCTATGGCTTCCTGGGACCCAACGGCGCGGGTAAGACGACCACCATCCGGATGCTACTGCGCCTGCTGCATCCCACCGCTGGGCGCGCCTACATCTACGGGCAAAGCGTCGCGCGCCACCCTGAGGCGCTGCGGCGCGTCGGCGCGATCGTCGAAGGCGCGAGCTTCTACAATTTCCTGTCTGCGCGCCGCAACCTGGAGGTCTTCGCGCGCACTGCCGACCACTATGACCCGGCGCGAATCGACGCGCTGCTCGCGCAGGTCGGGCTGACCGAGCGCAAGCATCAGCGCGTGAAGGGCTATTCGACTGGCATGAAGCAGCGGCTCGGTCTGGCGGCGGCGCTGCTGGGCGATCCGGACCTGCTGATCCTCGACGAGCCTACCAACGGGCTTGATCCGAGCGGGATGCACGAGATTCGTGAGTTCATCCGGCGGCTGGCAACTGAGGAGGGTAAGACGATCTTCCTGTCCAGCCACCTGCTAAGCGAGATCGAGCAGATCTGCGACCGCGTGGCGATCATCCAGCGCGGCGCGATTGTGCGCGAGGGCGCGGTGAGCGATCTGTTGGAAGCGAAGACTTCGCTGCGCATCGAAGCCAGCCCGCTCGAAACCGCCGCCGCGATCCTGAGCGCGCGCTGGCCGGTCACGGTGAATACGACGTGGCTGAGCGTGCAGGCGGCGCGTGACGAGATCCCGGCGATTGTGCGGAACCTGGCGCAGCGCGACATCGACGTGTACCAGATCGCCAGCCAGCGCCAGTCGCTCGAAGAGTATTTCCTCTCGGTCGTCAGCGAGGACGCGCCGCATGGTTAACCTTTTCCGCGCCGAATGGAGCAAGATCGCGGGGCATCGCTGGCTGACCGGCTGCCTGATCTGGATTTTTCCGATCGGCGCGGTGGCATTCACGGTCGTGCTGTCGATCATCCTGGCGCTTTCCGAACCGGCGCGCACGTCGTTCGCGGCAGATACCGTCACGTGGACGGAAACGCTGGCCGGCGCATGGAGCTTCCTCAACAACCCGCTGGGGCGCCTGCTGCTGATCGGGTTCACGGCGGTGATGTTCGCGGGCGAATACCAGTGGCAAACGTGGAAAAGCCTGATTCCGCGCAACCGGCGCGCCGCGCTCATCCTGATCAAGTTCCTCGCGCTGAGCGTGTTCGTGGTCGTCGCGTTCGCGCTGATGTCGGTGCTGCTGACGGCGGGTATGGGGCTGCTGCGCGCCATCGCGGGCGCTTCGTATGGCCCGGAGATCACCGCGAACGTGGTGCGCGCCGCCGCCAGCGACTACGCGCGCTCCGCCGGGTTGGGCTTCCTCTCAACATTGATCGCGGCGGGATACGCGGCGCTGGCCGGGATGCTCACGCGCTCGATTCTGGGCGGTGTGCTGGTCGCCTACGGGCTGACGATCGCCGAGAGCCTGTTGCTGGTGGGGCTGCTCGTGGCCGCGTATTTCCTCGACTTCCGCGACATTGTGCACGTCTACCGCTTCACGCCCGGCTACAACCTGCTCAACCTGGACTCGTGGTTCCGCACCGGCAAATCAACGCCTTTTGAGGTTGCTTTCAGCGCGAATGAGGTGCTCGTGGTACAGGACAGTGCGGAATTCTCCGCGCTGGTAATCGCGGTGTGGGTGATCGGGTTGATCGGCCTGACCGTTTACCTGTTCAGGCGGCAGGACATCACGTCCTAGCGGGCGGAGTATTATGGCCGAGCGACTCTTCGATGAAAAAACGCTACGCAAGCTGGACAGCCTGATGCTGATGGCGCACAAGGTCCGCGCCGGGGCGATCAAGGGCGAACGGCGCTCGTCACGGCGCGGGACCAGCATCGAGTTCGCGGACTATCGCAATTACGTGCGCGGTGACGATCTGCGGCGCATCGACTGGAATATCTTCGCCCGGCTGGACCGTCCTTTCATCAAGCTGCTGGAAGACGAAGAAGACCTGGCCGTGTACCTGCTGCTCGACGCATCTGGCAGCATGGATTGGCCGCGCGGCGGCGAGCGCGACCGGAACAAGTTCCTCTACGCGCGGCGCGTGCTGGCCGGGCTGGCCTACGTCGCGCTCGGCGGGGGGGATCGCGTCACCGTCCACGCGCTGCGCCAGGACGCTCCCGCGCGCTGGGGTCCGCTGCGCGGACGCGGCCAGACGCTCAGCCTGCTGACGTGGCTGGAAAGTCTCTCGGCGGGTGGCGCGGTCGATCTCAACGCCGCGCTGCGGGATATGGCGCTGCGAGCGCCACGCGCCGGGCTGGTCGTGCTGCTCAGTGACCTGCTGGCGCCGGCGGGATTTCAGGATGGGCTGCGCGCGCTCCAGGGCCGGGGACACGAGGTCGCGGTAATCCAGGTCTTGTCGCCAGACGAGGTCGCGCCGGAGATCAGCGGCGACCTCAAACTGATCGATATTGAGACCGGCGCGCCGCAGGATGTCACGATTGACCCGGCGATCCGGGCGCTGTATCTACAGCGTTTCGAAGTGTGGCAGGGCGAGATCGCGGCGACTTGTGTGCGGCGCGGCGTGCATTTCGCCCCGGTCGAGACCAGCACCCCCTGGGAGCAGTTGATTCTGTCCGAGCTGCGGCGGCGGGGAGTGGTCCATTGATGGCCGCGATTCCTGTGGCGCACCGGCGGCTCGATCTTCGCGCTCACCGCGCCGCGCTGGCGGTGACGCTCGCCGTGCTGCTCGTCGCGTTTGGCCTGCGAGTGTGGGACCTGGGCAGCGCAAGCGTGTGGCACGACGAAGCGTGGTCGATCCGCGCCATCCGCGACCCGATCAACACGCCGGACGATAACACGCCGCCGGTGTACTACAGCCTCGTCCACCTGCTCTATCTCGGCGCGGGTGACTCGGCGCTGGCGCTGCGCTACGGCTCGCTGCTGATCGACCTGCTAACGGTCGCGCTGGCGATCCGGCTGGCGCGCGGCTGGGCAAGCTGGGACGCCGCGATCCTGGCGGGGGTGCTGTTCGCGCTGTCGCCGCTGCTATGGGCCTACGCGCGCGAAATCCGCGCCTACGCGCTCGTACCATTGCTAACGCTCCTCCTGCTTGCCCTGGCGGAGCGGCTGCTGACGCGCCGCGAGCGGTTCCCCTGGCGGCTCACGCTGGTAACTCTGACAGCGGAAATCGCTCTGCTCTACACCCACAACCTCAGCGTGCCAGTCGTCGCGTGGCTGAACATTGTAATCACGGGTGCGTGGACGCTGGCGCGATGCTGGCGCTGGCTGGCGATCTGGCTAGCGGGGCAGGCGCTGGCGCTGCTCGCCTATATCCCCTGGCTGCTCGGACAGTCGCCCAGCGGCACGCCGTTGAACACGCCGCCTGCCCTCAGCCCAAACCTGCTGTGGGATATCTGGCGCGCCTATTTTGCCCCGGTCCCGGCGCTGATCGGGGCCGAGCTGGGGCTGAACATCGCCAGCGCGATCTTCGGACTGGTGGCGGTGCTGGCGACGGCGGCGCTGCTGATCCGCTGCCGGACGCGCGCCGCGCTGCTGCTGCTGTCGCAAGCCGCCCTCCTGCCCGCGCTCGCCACGGTCGAGCTGCGCGTCGCGCAGATTGATTTTCATCCGCGCTACTATATCGCCGGGGTGCCCGCCACGCTGCTGCTGGTCGCGCTGGGGCTGGACTGCCTGCCCGACGATCTCGGTCTGCGACGCGGCGCGCTGGCGGGAGGTGTGGCGCTGGCCTCGCTGACCGCCGCCTCCAGCCTGATCCCGGCGCTTTCGCACCCGCGCTATCAGCACGACGATTTCCGCGCCATCGCGCGTTACTACGCAGACCTGCCGCCCGACGCGCTGATCCTCATCCCCTATGGCTGGGAACCGGCGCTCGAGGAATATTACGTGGACAAGCTGGACGTGCAGGCGCAGCTTGTCGGCGTCCCGCTGCACAGCGCGCCCGGCGACGCGATCGAGCGCGTCAACGCGGCGCTGGCGGAGCGGACCGCCCCGGCGCGCGTCGAGCTGCTGACCTGGTACCAGCTTCCGGCGGACGAGCGCGGCATGTTTCCCTGCCTGCTGAGCGCCGCCGGGCGCCCAACCGGCGAGACAGTGACGGTCCAGGGGCTGACCACGACCGCGTACCAGGTCGAGCGCCCGCTGGCGCTGGCCCCGCTGGACAACACGGCGGCGGACTTCGGCGCGATCCGGCTGGAGAGCGCCGCGATCGGCGGCGACAACGCGCTCTGCGTGCAAACGGCCTGGACGCTCACCGCGCCCTCAGACGCCGATTGGCGCGTTGCGGCCCGGCTGCTGACCGTCGATCCGCCAGGCTGGACTCTGGCGCGCAGCGATAGCGATATCCGCCTGGACGACCAGGCGCCAACCTCCGGCTGGGACGCAGGTGAGCGGGGCGCGGCGTTCAGCCTGCTGTCGCTTCCAGCGGGAACACCGCCTGGCGAGTACACCGTCACGCTGGCTGTCTACAGCGAGGCCGCGCCGGACGGCCTGGACCGGCTGATCGACGGCGTCCCATCGGGCCGGGCGCTGACGCTCGTCACGCTGCAATCGGCAGGGACGACGGACGAAATCCCATCCACGCCTGGCCGGGCGGAAGACGTGCGGCTCATCGGGAGCGACGCCGCCGATGGATCGCTCAGCCCCGGCCAGGCGCTGCGCGTTACGCTGCGATGGCTCGCGCCGGAGTCGTGCTGCGCCGCTGGCCCGTGGAGCGCCGCGTCGCTGATCCTGCGCAGCGACGGCTGGCAGCAGTCACAGCCGGTGAGAGTCTACTCCGGCTACAGCCTCGACTGGCACCCCTTCAGCATCCCGGCAGATGCCAGCCGCCAGGCTGAATTGTGGCTGGACTTCACCGGCGCGGGCGCGCAGAGGCTTGCGACGTACACCATTGAGGACACGGATCGCCTGTTCGCGCCGCCGCCGTTTGCGCAGGCCGTCGGCGCGCAGTTCAAGGGGGTGGCGACACTCGAAGGGTACACGCTGGAGCGCGCGACGGTCGGCGCTGGCGACCCGCTGGCGCTGACGCTTGTCTGGCGTGCCGCCGCGACGCCGCCGGTCGCCTATACCGTGTTCGCGCACCTGCTGGACGCGGACGGACGCTTTATCGGCGGGCACGACAGCCCCCCCGGTGAAGGAAATCGCCCGACAACTGGCTGGGTCGCGGGGGAGTATATCGTCGATGTTCACGCGCTGGCGCCCGAAGACGCCGCCTATCGCGG
>JADLHR010000115.1 GCA_020848665.1 Anaerolineae bacterium | reverse complement strand
TGATCGCCGGCGCGCGCGGCGGAAGCAGCGCGGCGACCGTCACGACCAACAGCAACATGGTCCAGGTCGGGCGACAGTTCGTGTGGATGGAGCTGTTCACGCACCGCATCCTGGCGCGGCTGGGGCCAGACGCGCTGGCCGCGCTCGACCCGTCCGACCGCGCCGTGTTCGAGGCGGTGGCGCAGGGAGCAACAAGCGAGTAGCCATTCGCGGTTAGCGATTAACGGTTAGCAGTTAGCGGTTAGCTAAGGGCTGCTCGCTAACTGCTAATCGCTGTCTCAGAGAGGTATTGATGATCGATATTGCTCAATCGAAACGCGCTACCCGGCCCGGCCTGGTTCGTCCGGCCTGGCTGGCCCGTCACACGCTGGAGCCGGTTTTCGTGGTGATCACGCTGGCGGCGATTGCGCTGAGCCTGATCGCGGCCTGGGCCGGATGGCCGGACGCGGTGATCAGCGCGCTGGGCGTGGTCGCGTATGCCGCCGGAGGCTTTTTCGGCGTGCAGGACGGCCTGAAAAGCGTGCGCGAGCGCCAGATCAACATCGACCTGCTGATGGTTCTGGCGGCGCTGGGCGCGGCGCTGGTCGGCGAGTGGCGCGATGGCGCGATCCTGCTGTTCCTGTTCTCGCTGAGCAACGTGCTGCAAGAGTACGCTATCGGGCGCAGCCGGGACGCGATTCGCTCGCTGTTCGCGCTCTACCCCGAAGAAGCGCACGTCCAGCGCGGCGGGCAGGTGGTCAATGTGCCGATCGCGGCGATCGAGGTCGGCGAGACAGTGCTGATCCGTCCCGGCGAGCGCATCCCGGTCGATGGCGTGGTGGTGCGCGGGCAGACCAGCGTCGATCAGGCGACGATCACGGGCGAGTCGATGCCGGTCGAGAAGGGCGAAGGCGACAAGGTCTTCGCCGGGACGCTTAACCAGAACGGGGCGATTGACGTGCGCGTGACGCAGCATGCCTCGGAGTCTACGCTGGCGCGCATCATCCACATGGTGGAAGAAGCGCAGCATCGCAAAGCGCCCTCGCAGCGGTTCCTGGAAGACTTTGAGCAGTACTACGCGCTGGGCGTGATCGCCGTGACCGCGCTGGTGCTGGTCGTACCCTGGCTGCTGCTGGGGCAGGACTTCGACAGCAGCTTCTACCGGGCGATGGTGCTGTTGGTGGTGGCCTCGCCGTGCGCGCTGGTGATCTCCGTCCCGGCGTCGTTCCTGTCCGCGATTGCGGCGGGCGCGCGCAAAGGGGTGATTTTCAAGGGCGGGGCGCACCTGGAGCAGATGTCCACGATTAAGGTCGTCGCATTCGACAAAACCGGCACGCTGACGGCGGGGCGCCCGAGCGTCACCGATCTGGTTCCGGCAGACGGAGTCAGCGCGGACGAACTGCTGCGCGTGGCGGCAGCGGTCGAGGCGCGCTCCGAGCACCCGCTCTCACGGGCGGTGCGCCAGGCCGCCGAAGAGCGCAGCATCCCGCTCGAAACGGTCGAGGACTTCGAGGCGGTTACCGGGCAAGGGGTGTCCGGTGTGCTGGACGGCCAGATGGTGCGCGTGGGCCGCCTGAGCTTCATCGAGAAATGCGCGGGGCAGCCCCCGGCGGACCTGCTGGCGGCGCATGAGCAGCTTCAGGCCGAGGGAAAAACGGTGCTGTTCACCTGCGCGGGCGGGGCATGGCAGGGCGTGATCGCGGTCGCGGACCAACTGCGCGAAGATGCGGCGGAACTGGTCGGCGCGCTGCACACGAGCGGTATCAAGCAGGTCGTGATGCTGACCGGCGACAACGAGCGCGTCGGGCAAAACATCGCGCGGCAGGCGGGGATCGACCACGTCTACGCCGAGCTGATGCCCGACGACAAGGCGCGCATCATGGAAGAATTGGAGCGCGAGGTTGGGCCGGTAGCGATGGTCGGCGACGGGGTGAACGACGCTCCGGCGCTGGCGGCGGCGACAGTCGGGATCGCGATGGGCGCGGCGGGGACGGATGTTGCGCTGGAAACCGCCGACGTGGTGCTGATGGGCGACGATCTGCTGACTATCCCCTACGCGATCAAGCTCAGCCAGCGGGCGCGGCGCGTGGTGTGGCAGAACATCGCGTTCGCGCTGAGCGTGATTATCGTGCTCATCATCAGCACGTTTCTGATCGACCTGCCGCTGCCGATGGGCGTGATCGGGCACGAGGGCAGCACGGTGATTGTGGTGCTGAACGGCCTGCGGCTGCTGGCGCGGTGAAGCGAGGGGTCAGCGGTTAGCTAAGAATGCGTTGGCGTACGATGCGTACAGCGCGGCCAGGGCGTGTTTGAGCTTTGCAGCCGGGGCCGCGAGAGAACAGGCGCGCATCGAAATGCCGCGATTCCGGCTAACCGCTGACCATTAACCGCGAATTGCCCGCCCTGGCTGTTTCAGCATACAATACGGCAGACTCGCGGGAAGCGCAGGAGTCCGGCGGATGCCAACCTGGATGGTAGTCGAGGACGAGCCTGATCTCTACGACACGCTGTTGATGTTCTTCGAGATCTGGGGCGTGGACGGCGTCGCGTTTACGAGCGGCACGGACGCGATGCAGTGGATCGAAGATGTCGATCGTGGCCTGGCCGGGCCGGGAACTCCGGAACTGGCGCTGCTGGATATTCGCCTGCCGGGCGCGTCCGGCCCTGAGATCGGCGAGCGGCTGCGCCTCAGCCCGACGCTCAGCTCGATGGCAGTTGTGCTGACTACCGCCTATCACCTCACCCCGCAGGAAGAGCGCGCCGCGGTCACACAGGCCGAAGCCGACGCGCTGATTTACAAGCCGCTGCCTAAGCCCAACGATCTGCGCCTGATGCTGCAAGAGGCCATCGACCGGCGGCGTAACCATCCCCCTGCCGCGCCAGCCGCCGCATCTGCGCCGCTCAAGGTCGGGCGCGCGCCTGCGCCGACCGCGCCGCGCACCGGGGACGGTCACAGCGCGCC
>JADLHR010000114.1 GCA_020848665.1 Anaerolineae bacterium | reverse complement strand
TGCGCGTCCATGCGGCGGCTCAGCCAGCCGCGCGGCAGATCGACGTTGAAGAAAATCTGGAGCGCCGCCGCGCCGGGATCGGCCCCGCGCTGGCGCACGTCGATCCGGTCGAGCCACTGCCCCTGGTGGTTGATCAGCGTCTGGCCGGACGGCTCCAGCCCCAGGATGCGCATGACGGTGTATTCTTCCGGGATGTCGATCACGATGAAGGCGCTGTTGGGGGCACGGCCCGTGCCGGTGTCGAGAATGGCGCGGATCAGGCCATTGGCGAACGCCTGGTGATGGGCGGCGCGCTCGATCGCTTCGCGCATGGTGTAGACGTAAGCCGCCGCCATGTGCGCTTCGATGTCGAGGTAGTTGGCGTCCAGCAGCGCGGTTGCAGCCCCCAGCGCGGCGTCGAGGTCAGCAGCGCGCAGCGCGTCATCGAGCGCGGCGATCGGCCCTTTCTGCTGGGTGTAGGGGCGGTATTGGGCGGATTGAGCGTAGGCCATCCGCAGCGCGTGGAAGTCCGCGCTGGCCGGATCGGCCTGGGCAGCGGCGAGCAGCTCGGAATATGGCGTCATCGGCGGCGTCCTCTGCAAGGGGCGCTAGCCGCCGAGCAGCTTGCGCTTGGCGGCGTCGAATTCCGCGTCGCTGAGCTGCCCGTCCTTGTGCAGATGCGCCAGCCGTTCCAGTCTGAGCACCAGGTCTTCTTCGGGCAGCGTGCCCGGCGCTTGCGGCGCGTGCGCCCTGCGCACCAGGCCCCTTAACTGCTGGATGTACGGCTCGACCAGCGTAAACGATTTCTGGTCGATAAAGAAATGATAGGGGTGCGCCTGCTGCGCCGCCTGGTCGAACAGAAAGGTTAGCGTCGTTTCGCTGAAGGACATCGGATGCTCACGCGTGGTTACCCACAGGCACGGGATCGGGCGCTGCTCGTGACGGTACACGTCCAGGTCGGTGATCTCGTCGTAGCGGCAGCTTGCCGGGCCAAAGACGTGAAGAAAGATCAGGCGCGAGTCGAGCGCAACCAGCGCCCCGTGCTCCGTCAGCGACAGCTCAACTGTCTGCATTCGCTGCCAGTCCGGGCGTGGGTTCTGGTTCTGAACGCAGAACAGCACCTGCTCACCCGCCCGCAGCAGGGAATCAAAGGTGCGCCGATCGCTCTCCCGCAGGACCTCGACGCCGCCCACTGTAGTTGCCATAGCTCGTGCCACCTTTCCGCATCAGGTTGTTTCCTGCTCCGGCCCGGCGCGCCGGCCCCTCACTCAGCGAGCGGGCTGGGAGGCGCGTGACCCCATTATATGAGCGAACGCCACGCCTGACATCAGTCATTTGGCGGATGCTGGTTCGCCTCAACCGTGCGCTGCAAGCCGTTGATCAGCGCCTCTTTCTCGGCGTCCGACAGCCGTGCCGCCGGATTGCCGAGGCGGTAAGTGCCGGGCGGCATCGCCCCGCTGCGGATTTCATCCGCGATACGCTCGGCCAGCGGCTTCGGCGCGAACGGCTCGTCGGGGTCGATCCCGACGGCGTGCCGGTCCCAGTCCGAGAAATTGAGCGCCTCGCGGCCCTCGTGCACATCATACGCCAGCACCCACGACACGGGCGCGATTCGCGCGTACCAGGGCCAGCGCGTCTCATTGCTGTGGCAATCGAAACACGCCTGGGCAGCCAGGGCGCGCGTTTCGGGCGCGTCCCAGACCGGCTCGCGGACGACTGGTGGGCTGGTCCGCGAGATGGGCACAAGCTGGATCGCCGCCGCGACGATCAGCACAATTCCGGCGTTGATCGCCAGCGTCGTCCGCCACCAGCGGCGGTCAGGCTGCGCAGGGACTTTCGTAATGAGCAGGCGGCGCACGGCGGGTCCTTCCGGCTAGAGCACAGCGCATACGGGACTGGTCCCATTATAGGGCGTTTGGCGAAAAAACGGGATGGACCCATTGCTTTTGCCTCGTGCAAACCTTCACAGATTTTTCGGATTTGGCGCGCCAGAGCTGTCATATACTGTTTCTAGAGGCTGTTATGCACTTTGTGGTCTGGTTTCCAGGCCATCCCCCCATCCTTCCGACCTGCGGTCGGCTTTCCTTCCCCCAGGACGAGGGAAGGAAAAAAGCCGGATGGTCTCCCCTTCCCTCATTTTGGGGGCAAGGGGCCGGGGGATGGGAAGCTTTACCCGGCGCGCAAGTGCATAACACGCTCTAGGGTCTGCTAATCGATGTTCAGGGAGAGGCATTATGACGCGCACAAAAATATTATTCGTTTTGTTGTCGCTGGGGCTGATTTCGGCGCTGGCTGGCTGTATGGGCGCCGACGAGGCCACGATATACTGCGATGCGTTTCAAGTTGACGGTATTTTCGGCGATATTGTGACGCCCGATGTGGTCAATCTCGATACGGACGCGGACGGGACCAACGACGCGCTCCTGGTGATCGCCATTGTGACCCGTCTGGATACTTCTGAAGTTCTGTACCATGCGCCGCGTGTGACGATTCCCGTTTGGCAGAGCGCGGACGGAATTGGCTTCACATCGGATGCATTCAGTTTCCCGGCGGTGCCAGAGGGGACGTTGCTGTCGGTTCGATATATCTCGCAGATTGATTTCTCCGGGCTTCCCTCGCCTCCGTTTCCTCCCGGCTCGCACGAGGCGCCCCTGCTCGAGTACGAGGGCGAGTGCGTCGCCCGGCCCGCTACTGCCAGCGACGAGTGGTCGCCAGGTGACGGGCGGCTCAACCCTGACCGCTACGCTTATGCAGCGGTTTACTGCGACGCGGCGAACCAGCAGATCGTGGTCTGGGGGATCAACTCGCCGGGCGCGGGCGATCGCAACGATGGGTCAGGCTTCCTGGCGCTGACCGTCCCGTACTCGGACGTGCCGCCCGCGTCGCCGGATGGCAGCGTGCTGATCGCGCAGAACGACCGGGTGCGCCTCTATCGCAACATGCAGGGCGAGCTGGTCGTGGTCGCTGGACCAGACGCCGAGGGTAAGGAGTATGTCGTGCTGTGGGACGCCTGCCCGCCGACCTATGTGCAGCGTTTCATCCTGCAGGGCGAGCACTTGCAGCGCACACAGTAGCCAGGTCATCCGCCGATAAAAGCAG
>JADLHR010000113.1 GCA_020848665.1 Anaerolineae bacterium | reverse complement strand
GGCACGATCTTGTCGCAGTTGGGGATGCAGATCATGCCGTCAAAGGCGTGCGCCATGATCATCGTCTCGACCGAGTCGGCGATCAGCTCGCGGCTGGGCAGCGAGAAATTCATCCCAATGTGCCCCATCGCGATCCCGTCGTCTACGCCGATGGTGTTGAACTCAAACGGCACGCCGCCTGCCTCGCGCACTGCCTGCTTGACCACCTTGCCGAATTCCTGAAGATGCACGTGGCCGGGGATGATGTCCACATACGAATTGACGACTGCGATAAACGGCTTGCGCATATCGTCGTCACGCACGCCGGTCGCCTTCAACAGGCTGCGGTGCGGCGCGCGTTCAAAACCCTTCTTGATCCGATCCGAGCGCATTGTTGGTCCTTCGTCGGAGCCAATCCTCGCAGGGATCGGCATCTCACTCCGAAACGAAAAGAGCCTCCCGGTTGGTTGGGAGGCCCTGTAATCCTTCGACTGATTTGGCTGCTATTCCGCCGCCTCGGTCCTCCCAACGCCGAAAGCCCCGCCAAGAATGACGAGGAGGACGATGACCAGGAGGACTACTAAACGAGAATGCACGGAAAGTCGCTTTCTTGTGCGCGTGGCTCGCGCTCTGTCGGGAAGCTGCCCTAGACTGTATGCCATGCCTGGGGCCGTGTCAAGCCAGATCCGCTAATTGGTGTTTGTGAAATATCACCAAATTAGCGGCGGAGCCGGTCTGGCGCGCGCGATAATGGCCTCCGGTGCGAGCCTCGGCGCGCGTTCTCTCCTCGATCACGGGCCAGCATCCAACCAGACCAGACCGCGCATCCTGCGGATTTGTGCTGCATCGGCCACCAGCGCGCCGCGCCCCCAGGCATAAGGAAACTCTACCCGTAAGTTTTCAAAGAGAGGACGCACACGCCATGCAGCCGATTAACAAGGTCGTTCTCGCATACAGTGGTGGACTCGACACCTCGATCATCGTCCCGTGGCTGCGCAATAACTACCACTGCGAGGTGATCTGCTTCTGCGCCGATCTCGGCCAGGCCGAAGAGCTGGACGGCCTCGAAGACAAGGCGCTGCGCACCGGCGCGAGCAAGCTGATCATCCGCGACCTGCAAGAGGAGTTCCTAACCGACTTCGTGTTCCCGACGCTTGCGTCAGGCGCGATTTATGAGCGCGTCTACCTGCTGGGAACCTCATTCGCCCGCCCGCTGATCAGCAAGCACCTGGTCGAGATCGCCGAAGCGGAAGGCGCCGAGGCAATCGCGCATGGCTGCACTGGCAAGGGCAACGACCAGGTGCGCTTCGAGCTGACCGCTATGGCGCTCAACCCCAAGCTCCAGGTGATTGCGCCCTGGCGCGAGTGGGATATCCGCAGCCGCGAGGACGCGCTGGCATACGCCGAGGAATTCAACGTGCCGGTTACGTCCACGCGCAAGAGCATCTATAGCCGTGACCGCAACATTTTCCATATCAGCCATGAAGGCGGCCCGCTCGAAAACCCCTGGAACGAGCCGGAAGAATCGATGTTCGTCCTCACGCGCAGCCCGGAAACCGCGCCCGACGAGCCAGCCTACCTCGAAATCGAGTTCGAGAAGGGCGTCCCGGTCGGCGTCGATGGGCAGCGCCTCGGCCCGGTGGAGCTGATGACGCGGCTGAACCGCGTCGGCGGGATCAACGCGATTGGGCGGGTGGACATGGTCGAGAACCGGCTGGTCGGCATGAAAAGTCGCGGCGTCTACGAGACGCCCGGCGGCACGATCCTGCGCGCCGCGCACCAGGCGCTCGAAAGCCTGTGCCTCGACAAAGCGACGATGCACTACAAGGATTTCATCGCCGTCAAGTACGCCGAGCTGGTCTATAACGGCATGTGGTACACCCGCCTGCGCGAGGCGCTGGACGCGTTCATCCGCGAGACGCAGCAGACTGTCACCGGAACCGTGCGCCTCAAGCTGTACAAGGGCAACGTGATCGTCGTCGGGCGCAAAAGCCCGTACAGCCTCTACCGCGAGGACTACGCCTCGTTCGGACACATGGACATTTACGACCAGACCGACGCCGCCGGGTTCATTCGCCTGCTCGGCCTGCCGATGAAGGTGGACGCGCTGCTCAGCATCGACGGGACCGGCGCAAGCCGCTATCGCCAGCCGGATTACACGCGCTTCAAGCGCGACTGAGACGGCCCGGTATGCGGCTGTGGGGTGGAGTCTTTTCGAAGGGGACCGATGATACGGTTCGGCGCTTGAACGACAGCTTGCGCTTCGACTGGCGGCTCTACGACGTGGACATCACCGGCAGCCGCGCCTGGGCGAGCGCGCTGGCGCAGGCCGGCGTCCTGACCATCGAGGAGCGCGATCAGCTTCTCGGCGGGCTGGAGCGCGTGCGCGCCGAGTTCGCCGCCGGAACGTTCGTGACAGCGCCGGGTGACGAAGATATTCACACAGCAGTCGAGCGCCGCCTGCACGAAATCGCCGGACAGGTCGCGGGCAAACTGCACACTGGCCGCAGCCGGAACGACCAGGTGGCAACCGATCTGCTGCTGTGGCTGCTGGGCGCAGCGCAGCAGATCAGCGCGCAGCTTGTTGCGCTGAGCGTGGCGCTGATCCAGCAGGCGGAGCGCCACACCACGACGCTTATGCCCGGCATGACGCACTTCCAGCCCGCACAGCCGATCACCGCCGCGCACTGGTGGCTGAGCCACTTCTGGCCGCTGGCGCGGGATGTCGAGCGGCTGGAACACGCCGCCGGAACGTGGCGCGCCCGGTGCCCACTTGGATCGGGTGCGCTGGCGGGCACCCCCTACCCAATCGATCGCCAGGCTCTGGCCGAAAGCCTGGGCTTCAGCGGGGTCACAGCGAACAGCCTGGACGCGGTCGCTGACCGCGATCACGCCGCTGAGTTTCTGTTTATTGCGGCGCTGATTGGCGTCCACCTCAGCCGCCTGGCCGAAGACCTGATCATCTTCGCCAACCCCAGCTTTGGCTTCGCGCGGCTGGACGAGCGATTCAGCACCGGCAGCAGCCTGATGCCCCAGAAGCGCAACCCCGATCCGCTGGAGCTGGCGCGCGGCAAAAGCGGGCGTCTGATCGGTCACCTGGCGGGGCTGCTGGCGACGCTCAAGGCGCTGCCGAGCGGCTATAACAAGGACCTGCAAGAGGACAAGGAGCCACTGTTCGACGCTTTCGACACGCTCAGCGCGCTGCTGCCCGCGCTCACCGGGCTGATCGAGACCGCGTCGCTGGCGCCGTCGAAGATGCGGGGCGCGCTTGACCCCGCGCTGCTGGCGACCGATCTGGCCGATTACCTGGTGGAAAAAGGCGTTCCCTTCCGCGAGGCTCACACCGTCGCGGGACACACCGTCAGGCTGGCCGAAACGCGCGGTGTCGCACTGCCGGACCTCAGCGCCGAGGACCTGGCAGCGTTGTCAGAGCAGCTTGCGGGCGATATCGCGCAGGTGTTTGACTTCGCGGCTGCCGTCGCGCGGCGCAGCGTGGTGGGCGGGGCCGGTGAGCAAACCGGGCAGCTTGCACGAGCGCGCGCGTGGATCCGCGCGAAGGGGGTGCCCGCCAGCGAATAAAGCGCCGTGTAGACGACATGTATAACCTAGTAAGCGGCCTGATCCGTAGTTTCTTGACAAGGCTCGCATCTCACGCTATAGTTTTTCTATCGTTTATACTCATAACAAATAAACGTTAAGCTCGTTATAAATAGCGTCCGGCCGGGGTTTGCCACTGATCGCTCGTCCGCGGTCACCACCACTCCCACGACTCCGCGCCGGGTCCGCTTCCCGACCGAAAGGAGACGTGCAGCGCGCGATTATCCGTATTGCTCGAGTAAGGCGGTCCTGTCACACGCCCATACCCTTTGGTCAAGATGCACAAGCTGCATCCTGGCCGCCCGACTGAAAGCGTATATAAAGTACCTGCTCACCGCTGTTGGCCGGGTTTTCGTTTGTGCCCAAACCCAAGGAGAGACACACCCAATGCGCAAATGGTTTGTTCTGGTTATCGTTCTGGCTTTGCTGGTTCCGCTGGCCCCCGCCAGCGTGACCGCGCAGGGAAATACGTTTACCTTTGGCGAGTTCGGTAACGCTGTCGCGCTCGACCCCGCCATTGTCACGGATGGTATCTCGTTCCGCGTGACTGTCCAGGGCTGCGAGCCGCTGTTGCAGTTTGCCGACGAGACCACCATCCCGCGGCCCGGCCTGGCCGAAAGCTGGACAGCCAGCGATGACGGTCTGGTCTGGACCTTCAAGCTACGCGAAGGGATCATGTTCCACGACGGCACACCGTTTAATGCGGACGCCGTGGTGTACAATTTCGAGCGTTGGCGCTTCACCGATCACCCGACGCATTTCCCCGAAGTTGTGTTCGAGTACTATTCGAGCATGTGGAACGGCTTCGACGATGACTCGATCATCACCAACGTAGAAGCCACCAGTGAGTATGA
Source organism: Anaerolineae bacterium (assembly GCA_020848665.1). GTDB lineage: Bacteria > Chloroflexota > Anaerolineae > Aggregatilineales > Aggregatilineaceae > DYGX01. Next base: position 10,991 of record JADLHR010000113.1, on the reverse strand, counting down.
AGTGACCTTCACGCTCAGTGAGCCGAATGGCGGGATGCTGAACACTCTGGCGATGCCCATGTTCGCGATCTCCAGCCCGGCGGCGATTGAGGCGGCAGGCGCGGCTTACGGTACGCCTTCGGTCGGCTATAGCTGCACCGGCCCGTACAAGTTCGTCGAGTGGATCAGCGATGACCACATCACCCTGACTCGTAACGAAGATTACTGGGACGAGATCTCTGGCAACGTCGATACCATCATCTACCGCGTGATCCCCAACGCCGCGGCTCGCTTTGCGGCACTTCAGGCCGGTGAGATTGATGCTTTCGAGCAGCCGAACGTGGAGGACCTGCCAGCGATCGAGTCGGGCGATAACACCTATGTCCTGATGCGTCCGCCGCTGAACGTCTTCTATCTGGCGTTTAGCTACCGCATCAAGGAACTGCGCGATCCGCTGGTGCGTGAGGCCATCTCGCTGGCGATCAACCGTCAGGAAATTGTGGATGCCTTCTACCCGCCCGGCGCTGTGGTTGCGACAACAATGATCCCACCGTCGCTGTGGGGCTACAATCCGGATGTGCCCGCGGTGCCTTATGATCCAGACCTCGCGATGGAGCTGCTGGCCGAGGCCGGATACCCGGATGGGTTCAGCGAAGTCACATTGTTGGGCGTTGACGAGAACAATAATGTGACCGATGAGGAAGTCGGAACTATCCCGTTCACTCTCTACTTCATGCCGGTGCAGCGTCCCTACAACCCCGATGGGCTAGGCATTGGCGAGGCGATGGCGAGCTATCTGGCCGCGATCGGCCTGGACGTGACGCTTGATCAGGTCGGCGACTGGTCGGCCTATCTGGCGGCCCGCAGCAACGGCGAACTGACCGGTCTGTACCAGCTTGGCTGGACGGGCGATAACGGCGATCCGGACAACTTCCTGGGGTATTTCTACCTCAACCAGCCCGTGCCACAAGAGGGCTATTATCAGAATGAGGAAGTCTCACAGCTTCTGCGGCAGGCGCGCTCGATGACCGAGCAGTCAGAGCGCGAGCCAGTCTATCAGCAGGTCGACCAGATCATGCACGACGAAGTGGCTCGCTTGTACATCGCCCACTCCGGTGTGCCGCTGGCCTTCAGCAACCGTGTTTCCGGCTACATACCTAACCCGCTCGCGACGGAGCACTTCAAGTACGTGTCGGTCGGGTAAGCGGGAGTTGCGCCGCTAGGCTGTCAGTCGCATCTCATCGGGATGGAACCGTCAGCGGACGGTTTCATCCCGGTTTCTTGCCCGCTGCATAAACCCGGGCAGCGTCGCGTATATACTGGTGCAATGCGGCATCTCACGCCCATGCAGCTTGATGGGCAGTACTGGACGGGTCCATGGCAAAGTACGTTGCACGACGTATCATCGAATCGGTGCCCGTGGTGGTCGGCGTATCGATTCTGGTCTTCATGCTGCTCCATCTGATTCCGGGTGATCCTGCCACCACGATCCTGGGAGAACGCGCGACAACCCAAAGCATCGCCGAACTGCGCGCGCGTCTGGGGCTGGATAGGCCCTTGTATGAGCAGTACTTCATCTGGGTTGGCAAGATGCTTCAGGGGGACCTGGGCAATACGGTGCGTGGCAATATACCCGTTGCAGATGAGATTGCCACCCGGTTCCCAGCGACAGTCGAGTTGTCGTTAGCCGCGCTCCTGTTGTCAACAGCGGTTGGAGTTCCTCTCGGTGTCATCTCGGCGATCAAACGGAACTCGCTGATCGACACTTTGACGATGTTCGGCGCGTTGTTCGGGGTGTCGATACCGGTCTTCGTGCTGGGTCTGCTACTTATTTTCCTGTTTGGCGTCGAGCTTGGCTGGCTGCCGTTCGTTGGGCGGCTGAGTTCCGATATCAGCATCCAGCGGCGAACGGGCCTGCATCTGGTCGATGCGCTGTTAAGTGGGAATATGAAGGGCTTTAAAGACGCCCTCGAACATCTGGTGCTGCCGACTATCACGCTCGCCACCGTCTCGCTGGCGATCACCGCACGCATCACGCGCTCGGCGATGCTTGAAGTGCTGAACCAGGACTATATTCGTACCGCGCGGGCGAAAGGACTCAAGGCGCGTAACATTGTCATGAGCCATGCGTTTCGAAACGCGCTGCTGCCGATCGTCACCATCATTGGGCTATCGCTCGGGCGGTTGCTTTCGGGAGCGGTGCTTACCGAAACGATCTTCTCGTGGCCGGGGGTCGGCAAGTGGCTCTTTGACTCGATTATCGCGCGCGATTACCCAATCGTGCAGTCCATGACACTAATTATTGCTCTGGTGTTTATCGTCGTTAACCTGGCCGTCGACATGCTCTACGCCGTGATCGATCCGCGCATAAGGTATTAAAACACTATGGACGATGTCAGACCTCTGTCCCTGCGAGAATCGAAACAAGCCACGCTGTGGTCTGAGCGTTTCGAACTCTGGCGCGATTTCCTTAGGCGGCTTTGGGCCAGCCCCAGCGCACGCATTGGCGGCGTGATAGTACTGCTGACACTGGGGATCGCGCTCGGAGTATCGACGCTTGATAGTTACGACGCCACACGAGACAGCAGTCTGCCCAACCGGTATGCCGAGCCAGACTGTATCGTCGCATTCGTGCGCTCATATCTCAGCGACGAACCCCGCATGGCGCTGGGTGATATATCCTGCAAGCTCCCCTTCGGGGCCGACAAAATCGGGCGGGACATCATGCGCCGGGTGGGGCATGGTATGTCTGTGTCATTGCAGGCTGGCCTGATCGCCGTGACGCTGTCGCTGACAATTGGCACAATCGCCGGGCTATCAGGCGGGTATTTAGGCGGCTGGGTGGATAGCGTTCTGATGCGCATCATGGACGTGATCCTGGCGTTCCCCTCGCTGCTTCTGGCCGTCGCGATTGTGACAGTCGCCGGGCCAAGTCTCCGCAACGGCATGATCGCAGTTGCTATCACCCAGATTCCGGTCTTCGCGCGCCTGGCGCGCTCGATGGCTATCTCGATCAGAAACACTGAATATGTTACGGCGGCAAAGAGCGTCGGAGCGGGACACAGCAGCATCCTGTGGCGGCATGTCCTGCCAAACAGCCTCGCGCCGCTGATCGTTCAGACTACGCTCGGCCTGGGCACGGCGGTTGTCGAAACCGCCGCGCTCGGCTTTCTCGGTCTGGGGCAGCAGCCCCCCTTTCCTGAGCTGGGCAAAATGCTGGCCGAAAGCCAGCAATCGCTCGCCTCAGGTAAGTGGTGGGTGATGGTCTTTCCTGGCGCGGCGATCATCATGATCGTGCTCGGTTTCAACCTGCTCGGCGACGGTCTGCGCGACGTGCTCGATCCGCGCCTCAAGAAGTAGCCCCACTAACTCTGGTCGTTGAATCAAGCGGCGCCTCGTCATTGTTTCACGAGGCGCCGCCGTTTCTGCCGGAGCGCAGGTTACTCCTCGGCTGTGGCCGTGACGCTGCGCTTCTCCCGCCTTAGAGGCTGTTATGCACTTTGTGGTCTGGCTTCCAGGCCATCCCCCCATCCTTCCGACCTGCGGTCGGCTTTCCTTCCCCCAGAACGAGGGAAGGAAAAAGGCCGGATGGACTCCCCTTCCCTCATTTTGGGAGCAAGGGGCCGGGGGATGGGGGGCTTTACCCGGCGCGCAAGTGCATAACACGCTCTAGTGAGCCGCATAGACGGCTGCTCAGACCATCCACACGGGAATTCCGCATCTCGAGCCGTCGAGCGCACCAAGCGCGGGCTAGTTCTCCGAATAATCGGGCAGTCGCTCCAACACGTCGCGCGTTACGCTCAGGTGAATTTTGTCGTCGGTTGCGTCCGCGATCCAACTCGCAGGGATCAGCTTGTAGTGCTTGAACAGAAAGCCGCGCGAAATCAGGAAGTGCGTCACGGTGTCCGTTTCGGAGTCGGTGAACACGCGCTCTACGTCGCCAACGTGTTCGTCATCGGCGCTGTAGATCGCCGCACCCTCTTCCAGCGCAGCCGATCCCTGGGGAACGTTGCGCTCAACCTCAACCACGGTGCCCGGATAGTATGGCATTGCCAGGTTACCAGCGTAGGCCGCGCCTACCGGGGGATACCAGTAGTAAGCCGGCGCCGGGCGCACCAGTCGCGATCCGCTAGCGCCTTCAATTCGCTCATACGCCCCGGCCTCCTCAATCGGGATGGTGTAGGTTTCTTCGAAGATCGGCCATTGGTCGAGATCTTCATCGACGGTTGGCTTCAACAGCACGCGCTCATCATTCGCGCTGTCGATGACTTCGATCGGCAGCACACGGCTCTCGGTGAACAGAAAGCCTTTTCCAACCACCAGGTGCGTGACCTGGCGGGTGCGCGGATCGATCACCACGCGCTCAAGATCACCTGCTTTCTCCCCGCTGGCAGTAAGAACATCGGTGCCTTCACGGAATTCCATCTCAGCCTCCTCGGCGCACCAAACAAGGCGCCTGACACTTTGAAGGTAACAGCGTTTGGCGCGCCGGGCATGAGGAAGCTAGGGGAATCTGCGCTAGGTCATCTGACCCAGTCACGGACGCCCGGCATGAAATTGGTGACCAGGCGCCTGTCGGGCGGTTGACGTGTAGGTATCAGCGTAAAGGAGAGCTTTTCAGCGGGTGACGATCACGGCGGCATCCGGCTCGTGTGGGATTACCTCGCCGACAACCCACCACGTTGCATCGCGCGCCTGCATCGCGCGCTCGAACGTGTCGAGCGCGCCCGGCGGCAGCGCGACCAGCAACCCGCCGCTGGTCTGGGCGTCAAACAGCAGCATCCGCTCGGCTTCGGTCACTGCGGGGCTGAAGATCGCACCGCCGCCGAACGCCTCGGCGTTAGCGGCTGAGCCGCCGGGGAAAATCCACTGCTCAGCATAGCGCCGCGCGCCGGGCAGGAAGGGTACCTGGTCGAAGCTGACGCGCAGCGTCACCCCGCTGGCGTGCGCCAGCTCGCTGGCGTGGCCGAGAAAACCGAACCCGGTGATGTCGGTCACACCCTGCGCTCCGGCCTGCGCCGCCGCCTCTGCTGCATCCCGATTCAGGCGTGCCATCCAGCCAATCGCCTCTGCCACGTCATCGGGTTGCGCCCGATCGTTCTTCGCCGCCGTCGTGATACAGCCGCTGCCGAGCGGCTTAGTCAAAACCAGCGTATCACCCGGCCGGGCGCCCGCCTTCGTGAGCAGCCGGTCGGGATGCGCAAGGCCGACGACGGCCAGCCCCACCTTTGGCTCCTGGTCCTGAATAGTGTGTCCACCGGCGATCACCGCGCCCGCCTCGCGGACCTTCTCCGCCAGCCCTACCAGGATGCGCGACGACAGGTCCAGCGGAAGCTGGGGCGGCAGCGCGGCGATATTGAGCGCCAGGATCGGGCGGGCGCCCATCGCGTACACGTCGCTAAGCGCATTGGCCGCCGCGATCGCCCCGTAACTGTAGGCGTCGTCCACGATCGGCGTGAAGAAGTCGGTCGTCACGACGAGCGCGTGCTGATCGTCCAGCCGGTACACGGCGGCATCGTCCGGCGAACCGAGACCTACCAGCAGATCCGGGTGCTCGGCCGGGTCGAATAGCGTCTGAATGGGGCGCAGGACCTGCGCCAGGGCCGTTGGGGCCAGCTTCGACGCTCAGCCAGCGCAGGCAGACAGCGCGGTCAGGCGCGTGATTTCCTCACGGGTCATCCGAGATTGCATCCTTCAGCGCAAACAGGTACAGCGAGAGTATGCCAGACTGCCCCGGCCTCCGCAATGGCTGCCGAGATGGGAGCTGCGCGATTCTTACGGTTTGCTGATCAAGTTCTGAGGTTCGTCCGACGCTATTCTAATGCGCTCGATCCAACATAGGAAGTGCAAGTGAACGTTGCGCCGGACCAGAGGTGCTAACCGTTACCGTAAGCGGCCCGGCGACAGAGAGCAGACCGGCAATACAGGTTGGAGGTGTATGATGCGTAATATGATTCGGTGGAACCCTCGGAATGAGGTAGAGGTTAGTGAGCCGTTCGATACGCTGGAGCAGATGGTCGATGATATGTGGCGGTCGTGGCCGTTCCGCGCCAGCCGCACCAGCAGCACGCCGCTCCTGCGCCCGGCGCTGGACGTAGTCGAGAACGACAAGGAACTGATCTTCCGTCTCGACCTGCCGGGCCTGAAGCCGGAAGATGTCAACATCACCGTTGACGATCACACGCTGCTGATCAGCGGTCATATGGGTGACACGGTCGAGCGCGAAGGCGACCGCTATCACTACCGCGAGCGCCGCACCGGCAGTTTTGAGCGGAGCATTCGCCTGCCGAATACGGTCGATACCGACAAGGTGGACGCGAGCTTCGAGAACGGCGTGCTGAATATCACTCTGCCGAAGCTGCCACAAGCGCAGCCGAAGCAGATCAGCATCAAGGCGTCGGGTAAGTAATCCTCCCCAGGCAACACCCGTCGAATTGGCAGGTAATACAACGAGCCGCCAGGCATCTCACCCGGCGGCTCGTTGTATTGCTGGCTGCTCTGCCCACAACAGAATGGACAGGTCGATGACGTGCAGCACCCGCCCAGAACAGCGCAGCGGGCGAGCCGCGCTTTATTTTTGGGTTTCAAACGTCTAAGCGAACTGAAAACGTAGGACATGCGTTGGGAGGAAGATTGAGAGAAGGGTTGTGTCCACCGAGAGAGCGTGCGATAATTTTGAGGGAAAGACCCCGACACCGCACACCCGGCGGATCGGTCCACACGGCGGCGCGGTAATTCTGCCATCCTCGCCTACCTGTCCGCACGCCGATCAAGGGGTACGAGCGATCCAGGGTCCGCACAGGGAGGCTCCGGTGATAGCACAGGAGGCAGATTCATGAAACGGTTTTCGGTGCTCGTTCTCGTCCTCGTCCTCAGTATGCTGCTGCTTTCAGTTCCATTCGCCAGCGCCGCTCCCCCCGCCCAGACCACCGGAAGCGAGCCGGCGATTCTATCCTTCACCACGCCGCTGACAAGCGTTGATCGGAGCGCGCTGGGGCAGCGTACCGCGCGTGTCCCGGTGTCGTGGGATACGGCGAACCGGCCATTTATCGCTAACCTGATCTTTGACCAGGTGCTGCCCGATGGTTCAGCGGTCAACGTCGAGTTGCCGCGTCCGCTGCCCTGGGTCGCTTCGACCGGGCAAGGCATGGCCGCGCCCATCCTGCCGGAAGGGCAGCCGACCGAGATCACCCTGCGGATGCGCATGGTGAACATGCTGACACGCGAAGTCTACGCCGAGAAGACGATCAAACTACCTATTGGCACCGGCAGCGGGACCTCTCCGAATATTGGCGATCGCGCCACAATCACCGGCTTCACGACGACTTCCACCTTCCTGAATAAGGCCGAGCTAACCGCTGGCACAGCGCGCGCGCCGGTCGCCTGGTCGGTCGCCAACCGCCCTGTTACGGCTAACCTTTATTTCGAGCAGGTCATGCCCGATGGCAGCGCGATTAACGTCGAGCTGCCGCGCGAGAACCCCTGGGTCGCCTCGTCTGGCCTGGGCGTGGCCGCGCCTAAGCTGCCGGCGCAGGACGCCACCTCCGTTCTGCTGCGCGTGCGCCTGATCGATCTGATGGACGGGCGCCTGTATGACCAGCGCACGCTGACTCTGCCCATTATCGAGGGCACCTCCCTGCCCCCAGCGATCTCGTCCTTTACGGCAGGCGCGACCAGCGTTGATGTGAACCAACTCGCGGCGCGCACGGCGCGCATCCCGGTCAGTTGGACGGTCGAGAACCGGCCCGAAAACACGAACCTCGTCTTCGAGCAGATCTTCAGCGACGGCCGGGCAGTCAGTGTCGAGCTGCCACGCTCGAATCCGTGGGTGCCTTCCAGCGGGAACGGCGTGGCCGCGCCGGCGCTTGAGCTGGGCGCGACAAAGGTTACGCTGCGTGTTCGCCTGATCAACCTCACGACGCGGGCTACTGTGCTCCAGCGCGAGCTGACGCTTCCCATCGCAGGGAACTCCAGCAACGTGCCGAGCTACGTCGTCGATCCGGCGTGGTGCTACTCCGATCCGTTCCTGCCCTCGAACGGGCTGGCGGTGGGCAAGCCGGGGCACGTCACACAGTTAGTTCCTGTCGAAGGTCTGCGGCTGTTCCCCAGCCCGTATGGCGGCGTGCCGCTCGGCCTGCTGCCCGCGAATGCGAGCGTTACGGTGCTCGAAGGCCCGTTCTGCTATCGGCTGAACATCACCACCAACATGCAGGCCGCGTTCCGCCTCTGGCGTATTCGCGGCGCAGCGCAGCCGGGCGTCGAGGGCTGGGCGACCGAATATGTCAGCAGCCCAACGGGCATTTCATCCTACCTGTCGGGCGTCACCGCACCCGCACCAACTGGCGCAGGCGGTACAGACGGCCAGGGCGGGGCGGAAGTCCCCACCCCAATCGAGGGTTGCCAGTTCGAGAGCACGCTCACCGCGACATGCCCGGCCAGCCAGGCGATGGTTCAGGGCGCAATTCAGGCGTTTGAAGGCGGCTATATGCTGTGGCGCGGCGATACGGGCGCGATCTACGTGCTGTTCGGCGACGACAACACGTGGAGCACATATCCTGATACCTGGACCGAGGGCGAAGCGGTCAACGCGGGCGAGCCGCCCGCTGGCCGGGTCGCGCCGATCCGGGGATTCGGCAAGGTGTGGGTCAGCGAAGGTCTGAGCGGGCGGCTCGGCTGGGCGCTGGCAGACGAGCAGGGCTACACGATGACTGTTGAGGAGTATCAGGCCGATGGCAACATGCCGTCGCTGGGCATGAGCTTCCCCGAAGGTGGCAGCTCGGTACTGCTGGGCGAGACCTGGAGCATCGTCACAACCGGCTCTTAGTTCCTGCAGCCACCTGTAATGTGAACGGCCCTCGGAGTTCCGGGGGCCGTTTTGTTGCCGCACGCTCGCTCTCGCGCCGGGAATCAGTTAATCGTCAGCGCATCGCGCAGGGCAAGCATATTCTCTACCGGAGTGCCGCGTGGAACCTCGCAGCCGGGCATCGCCAGCCAGCGCGCGCCGCCCGCCGCCCGGCACGCTTCGACCGCGCGTCGCACACCGTCGGGCGTGCCTTCGTACAGTACGGCAACCGGGTCGAAGTTTCCGCACAACGCGATCGCCGGGTCGATTTCGTCCACCGCTGCACGCGCCGCGCCCAGGTCTACCTGCCAGTCGAGATCGACAATCTGCGCGCCGCTGTGGGCCATGTCCTTGACGATCCTGGTGGTGTTGCCGCAAATGTGCAGGCGCGGGATCGCCCCGGCCCGGCGCACCGCCTCAAAGATACGCTGCTCATACGGCAGCGCGAAGCGCCGGTACGCTGCCGGGCCGACCTGCGAGGCAATCGCGTCGCCGAGGCCAATGATTGTCGCGCCTGCCTCGACCTGTGCGACGGCGAAGTTGATCGCGACCTCGACAGCTTTCTCCAGCAGCGTCTCGACCCACTCCGGCCGGTCGTAAAGGTCGTACATCAACGCCGAGACGCCGCGCAGATCAGCGGCCTCGGCCAGCGCGCCTTCGACCCATCCCTGCACCGGAATCTGTCCGCCCACCCGTTCGTGAAAGAGGCGGATGGCGTCAACCCGGTCGCGCATCCGGCTGCCAGGCGTCAGCGGGTCAGGCGTAGGCAGCGCGGCGGCGTCCGACAGGTGCTGAATCAGCGGCGTGTGGCAGATTGGCAGATTATCGTCGGGAAACACAATCCGCGCGCCGAAGTCCGCCGCCTCGCGGTACGGGTCACTGATCGCGTCCACCAGGTCCAGCCCGAACCGTTCGACCGTCACGAAGTTCGCCTCGCAAAGCACATGGTAATCCTGGTAATAGTCCGCCAGGCGCACGCCGATCTGATCCGCTGCGAACTGCATGACGAGCGTCATATTGGGGATGCGGTCAACCGGCTGCCCGGCCAGCCGCGCGGCCAGCCGCTCAGTCGAAGTCATGCCAGAAGAGGTGCTCATGTTGTATGTCCTCGATCCTGCGGGCCGCACCAGATCGCGCGCCGTTCGTCCCAATGCCAGCCGGGTGCGCCGATCGTTAGGGGACCGCGCGCCCACCCCGACGCGATCCGCGCCTGCGTCGTGTCCCAATCGCGCACGCCGCTGAGCGCGTCCGCCGCCTCGACGTTGCACGCACCGACGGCGACGGCGCTCGTCAGCGCCGCTTCGAGCGTCTGCCCGCGCAGAAAGCCCGCCAGGAAACCAGCGATCGTGGTATCGCCTGCGCCGGTCGTGCCGACCAGCGGCTCCGCCTGGAAGACCGGCGCCCACAACTCGCGCGTCTGCCAGCTTGCATCTGGCGCGAAGGGCAGATCGCATGCGGTGCGCACGTACAGGCCGCGCTCGCCAAGCTTCAGCACGACGACGCCCGCGCCCATCGCCAGCGCGTCTGCGGCCAGCGCCGGGATCGCCGTATCATCGAGCGTATCGGGGTCAATGCCGGGCCGCAGCATGTACGCCAACTCCTCCAGGCTGGGCAGGAACAGGTCCACGTGCGGCAGCGTCCGCGCCAGGATACCCCGCCAGTCCTTCTGACCGCTGGGGCCGTGCGGGTCAGGCAGGGCAAGGTCCAGCGAAGTCACGACACCCGCCGACTTCGCCAGCCGGTACATCTGCTCCAGCTGCGCGCCGCCCTGCTCGTACATCGTGCGCATGAACGGCGGATAGCCAAAGTGAAAGAGCCGCGCTTCCCGAAGACGGCTGTATGGCACGTCGGCGGCGGAGAAACCGTGATTGGCCCCGGCGCAGTGCATGAAGAAGCGATCCGTGCCGGGCGGGCTGATCACGATGGTGTACGAGCTGGCCTCGCCCGGCGCGACGATCATATCTTCGACCAGGGCCGGGTCGTCAGCGCGGATCAGGCTCAGGATGATCCGCCCAAAAGCATCGTCTCCGACCTTGCCCATCAGCCGGGTTGCGACCCCCAGCCGATGCAGCGCGCGACCCGTGTTGGCGACCACGCCGCCCGTTGCGAGCGCCACCGGGCCGATCTCCGCGACTTTGCCTGGCGCGACCAGTTCAGACAGGTTGCCCGG
>JADLHR010000112.1 GCA_020848665.1 Anaerolineae bacterium | reverse complement strand
CGCACCACCGACGCATTCGCCAGCCCGTCGGCAATCAGGCGGATCGGGGCGCCCGCCACGATGCTCAGCACCAGCGAGCAGGTCCGCGCGCCGCCCCGGACCTCCGGCAGCACGCGCTCCATGACCTGCGGCTTGACCGACAGCACCAGGATATCGGCCTGCGTTGCCGCTTCGAGGTTGCTCGTCGTGCCGCGCACGCCGTAGCGTGCGCGCAACTCATCCACGCGCGCGTCATGCGGATCGGCAGCGATGATCTGGCTGGCGCCGACCAGATGGTTTTTGAGCAGCCCCTGAATCATGGCCTCGCCCATGTTGCCGCTGCCGATGAAAGCCAGGGTCGTATTCTCGAACATGGTCCGGCGCTCCTTCGCGCCACGCGGTCAGACGCCGCGCGGCCCGCTGCGGGTCTATTTCAGGTAGAATGTCATGTGCTGCAAGTGAACTACCGGGTCGATATACTGGACCTGTACGCTTTCCGGCACTGCGATCGTGATCGGTGCGTAGTTGAGGATCGCTTTAACGCCCGCCTCGACCAGTTGGTTGGCAACTGCCTGCGCCGCTTCCAGCGGGACCGAGATCATCGCTACCTGCACGCGGTGGGTGGAGATGGTCTCGTCTAGCTCGGTCATGGGCTGGACCTTCAGCCCCGCGATCTCCTCGCCGATCCGCTCTGGGTCGGTGTCAAAAACGCACACAACGCGAAAGCCGCGCGGCACGAAGCCCCGGTAGTGCACCAGCGCGCGCCCCAGGTCGCCCGCGCCGATCACCGCCATCGGCCACTCGCGATCGACGTGCAGAATCTGCCGAATCTGGTCAAACAGGTAGGCGACGTTGTACCCGGTGCCCTGCTTGCCGAATTCGCCGAAGTGCGAAAGGTCCTTACGAATCTGCGCGGAACTGATGCCGAGCCGCTCGCCCAGCTCGTGCGACGAAGTATATTCGCGCCGTTCCAGGATCAGCCTGTCCAGCGCACGCAAATAGATCGGGAGCCGGCCTACCACAATATCGGGGATGTTCCTTATGCTGCCCATCAGGATCACCGCGACGGCGCCAGCAGTCTCCTGCGGTGGGCGCAGGTGCGCTCCTGGGCCATCTCCCTCCTTTCGTGCGTGGTTCAGATGTCAATTTCTTTTTGGAATGTGAATGAGTGTACAAGCCTAGCATTGTTATACCAGAAAAACAAGCGTTTGCCGCAAGGCTGCGCCGGTTAAAACGCGCTTCAAGCGCCGCACAATATCGTGGTGGCAGCGCCGATCCGCTGCTATGATCCCGGCAGCTACCGCAGATCGAGTAGAAACAGGCATCGCCGTATCATGATTCGACTCACGCGACGCGAGCTGCTGGCGCTGATGAGCGTTGGCGCAGCGACCGTCGGCGTCTCCGGCGTCGGGGGGATGCTGTACCTCCTGCTGAACTCCGGGCGCCGCGCCGCGCCCGAGGGCACACCGCCCGCGCCTCCGTCAACACCGGCCCGGCCCGCGCAGATCAAGCGCATCGACCGCCCGCCGATCGTGGCGCGCGCCGACTGGGGTGCGCGCGAGCCGGATCACAGCGCGGCCAACGAAACGGGCTTCGCTTCCGCCGATAACGCCGAGGGCTGGCTTGACTATTCCGGCGACCTGCGCGACGTATACCGGACAGTCGTCGTGCACCACTCGGTGCTGTACGAGCAGGATGACGTGATGACCATGCGCGAGATCCAGACGGAGCACATGGACAAGCGGCGCTGGGCAGATGTCGGCTACCACTTCGGCGTGGGGCGCAGCGGCGCAGTGTTCGAAGGGCGGTCGCTGCGCGCGCGGGGAACGCACGTCGCGGGATACAACACCGGCAGCGCGGGCGTGGTCTTCTTCGGCAATTTTCAGGAGGAATCGCCTACCTCAGAGCAGCTTGAGGCGGGCACGCGCCTGATCAACTGGCTCGCGCTGTGGCTGGAGCTGACGCATCTCGCCGGGCATACCGAGTTCAACGACTGGAGCGAATGCCCCGGCGCGAACCTGATCTATTACCTCAACGCGCTGGCGGAAAGCGCCGGGCTGGCGCGCGGCACCGGCGGCTATCAGGACCCGGATGATGTGCTGGACGGGGGAATCGAGGAAAGCGGCGAGTCAGCCTAGGCGCGGCGCGCCGCCCCGCCACCACACGTAGCTCGCCGCCAGCGCCACAACCATCACCGCGATCAGCGCGACGAGCAGCACCGAAGGCTCACCGGCGCCGGGCAGGTTGTCATCCGGCGGATAGCCGGTCGCCGGAAGGCCAGTCGGCACGTAGACCTCGGTCAGCGCGGCGTCTTCGACAGCGCCACGCGGACCTTGCGCCGTCAGCCGGGCGCGATTACCGAGCGTGCCACCCGGCGGAGTATGCAGCACGGTCGCGTTGATCCGCATCTGGACCTGCTCACCGGGCCGCACCAGCGGGGTATTGAACACCACCACCTGGCCGCTGATCGCGAAATCGCCGCGCTGCACCTCGACGCTGTCGATCCGCAGCTCCTCGCGCACTTCGTCAGTCACAATCGCGTCCATGAAAGGCGCCGAGCCGGTATTCTTCAGGGAAATAACCCAGGTGATCTGCTCGCCCGGCAAGCCAAGCGCCCCCGGCGCGAGCTTCCCGACGACTTCGAGCGCCAGGTCTGATTCTTCGTCGCGCGGCAGGAAGTCCAGAGCAGCAGGGATGCTGGCAGCCGCTACCGGTGAGGCCAACAGCGCCAGGCCCACGAGCGCCGCCGCAAGAACAGCAGCGAGGCTCGCGCCCGATCGTCTCCGCATACAACCCCCTCTCAAACGCGCCCTCCGGCGCCTTATCGCCCAGATTATAACGCTGACCGGGGTTGCTCTAAAAGCAACGGCTTCCCTACGCCAGGTTCATCGCTAGTGGGAGATCGGGCTTGCGGGAGGCTCTGCGTCCTGTTACCATCGTGCCTGCAAGGCTCGGCAGGCGCAGAGGCGGGGTTGATGAGCGAGTCCACATGCCAGGCGTCCGACCACCCGACTATCCAGGCCGCCAATACAAGCGTGCTGGAAGGGTTGGGGCAGTTGGCAAGCTACTTCGGTTTCAGCAAGGTGATGGGCCAGCTCTACGGCGCGCTGCTGCTCAGCCCGGAGCCGCAGAGCCTCGACGACCTGATGGCGCAGCTTGGTATTTCAAAGGCGAGCGTCAGCACGAACCTGCGCACGCTGGAGCATATGGGCATTGTTCACGAGGTCTGGGTCCGGGATGACCGGCGCAAGTATTACCGCGCTGAAAGCGACTTCTGGCAGATTCTGACCAGCGTGCTTTCCAGCCGTGAGCTGCGCGATGTCAACCAGGCCATGCGCGTGCTGCAAGAGAACGCCGGCCGGCTGGAAACCTCCCTGCCCGATATGAGCGATGAGGATCGCGCGCTGGCGGAATTCTACCGTACCCGGCTGGCGCAGTTGCACGAGTTGTTCGGGCTGGCGCGCTTGCTGTTGACCACAATCATCCAGCAGGCCCAGCAGCAGCCTGATATGCAAAGTTCTCAGCGCGGCGCTTCTGAATGACGACCAGGCCTGCCACTGCGGCCCGAACTTGATAAGTGTTTTCAACGAGACATTACTCCGCACGAACGGCTTTAAGTGACTTTAAGCGGCCAGATCAGCATGGTAATGAGCGCCGCGCACGGTTATAATCCATTTAGAAAGTTCTGAAAGACACAAAAGCCTGGCGTCCGGCCCCGGCTTATCAGGCGCGGGTCGGGTTTCACGGGAGGCGGCATGGCCGTAGACAACGCGCTCCAGCGGGTGGATGAGTTACTGCTATCGATCGCCGAAAGCGCCGTCCCGCTGCTGCGTCAGACCAGCCAGCACATTCTGGGCGCCGGTGGCAAACGGGTCCGGCCGCGTTTGCTGCTATTATCTTTCGAGGCGGCCGGCGGCGTCGATTTTGACGAGGCGATTCCGCTCGCCGCCGCTGTCGAGATCATCCACACCGCGACCCTTGTTCACGATGACATCAACGATCACGGCACGCTGCGCCGGGGCCGTGAAACGGTCAACTCGCGCTGGGGCGGCACCTATGCCCTGCTGACCGGGGATTACCTGTTCACGCGCACCTACGAACTGATGGCGCCCTATTCAACTGAGCTGAACCGCATCCTGGCGCGCGCCTCGACCGCGCTGGTCGAGGGCGAAACCATGCAGATTCAGGCCGCGCGCGAGGGCACCTTCGACGCCGCAACCTATTTCGAGATCATCTCGCGCAAGACCGCCGCGCTGTTTGTCGCCTGCGCCGAGCTGGGCGCAACCGCCGCCAACCCGCCCACCGCCTGGGTAAGCGCGCTGAGCCAGTATGCATTCAACCTCGGTATCGCCTTCCAGTTGATCGACGACGTGCTCGACCTGGCGTCAGACTCCGCGCACCTGGGCAAGAACGCCGGGATCGACATCGCGCAGGGGCGCGGCATCGCCGTCGCCCTGCAAAGCGCCGGAGCGTCCGATGGCAAGTCATCTGCGGCCGTCGAGGTCAAGAACAACCTCTCGCACGACGCGCTGCAAGAGGCGATCCTGGGCGGCTACACGGTTGAGGATGCGATCGCCAAGGGGCGCGCCAAAGCGCAGGATTTTGCCGATCAGGCGCTGGCGCAGCTTGACCACCTGCCCCTATCGGCCGCAAGCGCGGCGCTGCGCGATCTGGCGCACCAGGTGATCGAGCGCGATCACTAGAGGCTGTTATGCACTTCGTGGTCTGGTTTCCAGGCCATCCCCCCATCCTTCCGACCTGCGGTCGGCTTTCCTTCCCCCAGAACGAGGGAAGGAAAAAAAGCCGGATGGACTCCCTTTCCCTCATTTTGGGGGCAAGGGGCCGGGGGATGGGAAGCTCTACCCGGTGCGCAAGTGCATAACACGCTCTAAGCGCCTGACCAGCAGCTCGCACTCTGTTTGACGTTTTCGCGGCATACAGTACCTCACCGCAGCGCGTGGCGAGGGTGG
>JADLHR010000111.1 GCA_020848665.1 Anaerolineae bacterium | reverse complement strand
TCCAGCCCGCGCTGGCGCAGGGCCGCGAGCAGATCCGCATAATGGGCCAGCGCGCGGTCGTCGAAACGCCCTTCCTGCGGCTCGACGCGGCTCCACTCAATCGAGAAGCGGTGCGCGTTGTGATGCAGCGCGGCGGCGCGGTCGAAATCTTCCGCGTAGCGCCCGCCCCACCAGTCACACGCCTGCCCGTGCGTCTGGTTCTGGAAGATACGCCCGCCGCCAGCCTGCTCCCAGGCGTGCCAGTTGTTGTTGGTGTTCTGGCCCTCGACCTGGTGCGCCGCTGTCGCCGCGCCCCACAGAAAGCCCGCCGGGAACTGCATCGTGAAATCGACCGTCAACGCGTTCCTTCTTTCGATTGCCTGCCTTACCCCTCAATCCTCATTTTGGAGAGAGCAGGGGGGAGGTGAACTTCTACCGCTCCCGTTGGGCCGGGTGACCCTCGTACACCACGTCGGCGTAGACCTGGCGCGCGCCGGTGTCCACGTAGCCCAGGCCCTCGGCCAGCCGCTGCGACGCCTCGTTGTCATGCTCGACCAGGTAGATCGGCACGCGCCCACCGCGCACCACTAGCTCGCTGATCGCGGCCACGACGCTGCGTCCCCAGCCGCGCTGGCGGGCGTCCGGATCGGTCTGCACGTAAACCTCGGCGAAGGCCGGGCTTTGCCAGTTCAGCCCGGCGACCGCTTGCAGTCCTCCGGACTCGATCCGGCAGCGCGGCTGGCCGTCCGGCCCCTGCGCACACTGGACCAGCACGTTGATCTCCGGCCGAAAGCGCGCCAGGTCCAGCCGGTACACGCGCAAAATCTGCTCGTGCAGAATCCGCACGCTGCCGCCCACCAGCGGAAGCTGCGTCACATCGGCGAACAGGATATAGGGGCGGCCCGGCTGAAGCAGCTCGGCCAGCAGATCGGCGGCGACCTCGGCGCTGCGGTTGCCGAGCGTGACCAGCGGGCGGAACAGGTCCAGCCCGGTCTGGAAGCGCCCCGCGAACCCCAGCGCGCATCCCTGGTCGTCGGCGCGTGTAACCAGCGTCGAGCGCCCCGCCGGGTGGAACAGCGCGTAATAGGCGGTTGGCGCGTCGGATGGGCTGGCGTCGTCCAGAAGCTGGCGGACCAGGCGGCGCTGGTCGTGGATCGTCATCGCAGGCATGGGAGCGGCGCGTTACGGGTAGAGCCGGTTGAGCATCCGCGCGTAGGGGATCGTCTCGCGGATGTGCGGCAGCCCACAGACCCAGGCGACCGTCCGCTCCACGCCCAGCCCGAATCCGGCGTGGGGCACGCTGCCATAGCGCCGCAGCGCCAGGTACCACGCGTAGTTTTCCGGGTTGATCCCGATCTCGTCGATGCGCCGCGCCAGCAGATCGGCGTCCCAGATACGCTCGCTGCCCCCGGTAATCTCGCCGTAGCCTTCCGGCGCCAGCAGGTCCACGCTGCGGCAGACTTCCGGGCGGCCCTCGACCGGCTGCATATAAAAGGCTTTGGCCGCGCTCGGATAGTGGTAGACGAAGACCGGGCGGTCGAACGACTCCGCGATGGCGGTTTCGTGCGGCGCGCCGAAATCGTCGCCCCAGGTGATCGCCAGCTCTGCCTTGCGCTCCGGATCGTCGGTCTCGGCGGCGATCTGCTTCAGCCGCTCGACCGCTTCATCATAGCTGATGCGCGGGAACGGCGGCTTGATATTCTCCAGACGCGAAATATCGCGCTCCAGAATTTCAAGCTCGGCGCGGTGCTGGCTCAGCACGGCCTGCACGATCGCGCTGACGAACTGTTCTTCCATCGCCATCAGGTCTTCGAGCGAGAAGAACGCCATCTCCGGCTCGACCATCCAGAATTCCATCAGGTGGCGGCGCGTCTTCGACTTCTCGGCGCGGAAGGTCGGGCCGAAACAGTAGACTTTGCCGAACGAGCCAATGTTGGCCTCGTTGTAAAGCTGGCCGGTCTGCGCCAGGAACGCCGGTTCCCCAAAATAGTCGATCTGGAACAGGGTGGTCGTGTTCTCCCCGGCGGCGGGCGTCAGGATCGGCGTATCGACCAGCAGATAACCGTGATCGTCCAGCCAGTTGCGGATCGTGCGGATAATGGTGGCGCGGATGCGCAGGATCGCCCATTGGCGCAGCGAGCGCACCCACAGGTGGCGGTTGTCCATCAGGAACTCGACGCCGTGCTCTTTGGGCTGGATCGGATACTCGTCGGCCTGCTGGACCAGCTCCAGCGTGCGGATGCCGATCTCGTAGCCGCCAGGCGTGCCGGGGGCGCGCTCGTCGGCGCGCACGACGCCGGTCACAACGACCGATGATTCCTGCGTCAGCGCCGCGATCATCTCGAACGTGGCGGGGTCCAGCTCCTTCTTGAAGGCGACGCACTGCACGATGCCGGTCCCGTCGCGCACCAGCAGGAATTGCAGGCGACCTTTGTCGGTCCGGTTATAGACCCAGCCACGCACCGTCACTTCCTGGCCGGTATGCTGCGCGATGTCCGCGATCTGAATGAGCGTTGCCACGATTATCCCCTTTTGCGGGTATGCTATAATTGGAGAACAGAGATTGGAAAACAGATTGAAAACAGTTGGTGCGTATTCTAGCCTGCGCACCAGAGGCGGTCAAGCACCCCCTCGCCTGACCTCTCTGCGCGACAGGCGTTCAAAAAGCGTTTGTGGCGCCTTTGGAATGTTTGCGAATAGTGGCAGAACCCTTTATCAGTAGAGTTTTTGGGCCACGTCGTAGCGGAATGAGTTGAGAGCGCATTCGTTCGTAAGGAGGAAGGGTACCATGCTAAACCGCAGGCCCAGTTTTCTGGAAATGGAGTTGAGGTCCACCGATACCCGGCGCCATTGGTCGCCCTCGTCGCAGCTCTACGCCCCGGCGGATGTCCTGATCCAGTTCATCACCGACAACTGGGAGCTTAGCCCGGTGATCGGCCTCGAAGAGCACTGGCACGCAGGCGTGCGCCGGGTGGATATTTTTCACTTTGAGCTGACGAAGGGCGAGCGAACGATGGTTGTCCCGGTGCACAGCAACCCGATCGTGCGACGCCTGATCGAGGAGCACGAGCTTAAAATTGTGATGCTCCCACGCGAGGCCGTGACGGCATCGGCAGGGGCCGGGCGTACCGAATAGGCCGCGCTGTCGCGCATGCGAGAATTTAATTCTGTGCAGAGCGGGTGATTAAGCCTTAACACACCAGTTTGATGAGGGGAAGCAAGCCCGGCCACGCGCCGGGTTTGTTTTTTTCCTCACCCCGTCTGGCTGCTTATCCGGCGGCGCAGGCGGCCCGGCAGCAGCGGCGCGATCCGCGCTACCTCCTCTGGCCCGAACGGGCGCAGCGCGAACAGCACTCCGCCGTAGATCCAGGGCGCGATCAGCAGACCGGCCAGCGGCGCGAACGGCCACAGCGCCACCAGCGCGCTGCCCAACACCAGCGCGGCCAGCGCCGGGCGCCACAGCGCGAATCGCCAGCCCATCCCGCCGATCTCCTGGTGGATGATCCACGTGAAGGCCAGCAGCAGCGTCAGCTCGGAGAGAATTGTGATCACCGCCGCCGCGCGGTAGCTGTAGACCGGCAGAAAGATCAGGTTCGCCGTCAGGTTAAACGCCACGCCAATGATAAACGCCAGCGTCAGTGTGCGCTGGCGGTCGAGCGCAACGATCACATAGTTGGTTACGCTGTTGATCCAGCCAATCGGGATGCTCCAGATCATGATCTGGAGCGCGACGCCGCCCGCTGGCAGGTATTCCGCCCCGCCCAGAACGCGGATCAGCGGCGCGGCGATGAACGTCGTCACGACCGCGACCGGCAGCGCGATCATTACCAGCAGCTTGACCGCCAGCCGGTAATTACGGCGCAGGCCGGGCCGGTCGTCGTGCGCCTGGCGCGCCATGACCGGCAGCAGCGCCATCGTCAGGAAGGCCGGGATGATGTTCAGCGCGTCCAGCCACTTGTACGCCGTCGAATACTGTCCGACGACGACGTTGCCGTTGATCGCTTCCATCAGCACGATGTCGATCTTGAAGAAGATCGTCGCCAGCAGGTGGTTGATCATCAGCGGCCAGCTTTCGCCGAGCAT
>JADLHR010000110.1 GCA_020848665.1 Anaerolineae bacterium | reverse complement strand
GTCACGCGGCTGGCGCCGGGTGCGCTGACCGAGTGGGGGCGCTTGCTGGCGAACGGCATAGACACCCCGGCGCGATGGGGTGCGCTCGGCGTCACACTGACAATCACCGGACTGGTAGTTGTTGCCAGCGCGCTGATTCTGGAGCGGCAGGAGATCGAATAATCGCTGCGCACACAGCGGGCCGGATATACTGCGCATCCGGCCCGTTTTCTTTATACCGTCGCGCGGGCGCGGTTAATCCTCGTCCCAGTTCTTGAGCAGCTTGAGCGTTTCTTCCATGTGACCCTGCTCGTCGCGGATCATGTCCTCAAGCTGGACGACGAGCGCCTTGTCGCCGTATTCCTCGGCCATCTTCGCGCGCTCGGTGTACCCGGCGACCGCCCGCTGCTCCGCCTCGGCGATCGCTTCGAGCATCTCGCGGGCCGTCGCCGCCTTCGGCACCGCGACCGGCGTGGTGTTCGGCTCGCCGCCCAGCGCGACGATCTTGTCCGCGAGGAACTGAGCGTGCCCCAGCTCATCCGGGACCTCGGCCTGCATGAACTGAACCAACTGCGGGCGCCAGGGTCCGCTGACCTTGGCCGAGTACACGCTGTACATGATCACCGCCTGGAATTCGTTCGCCAGGTCTTCGTTGAGCGCCTTGATCAGAGTTGCCTTGTCCACAATAGCCCCTTTCGCATCCATTCAAAGCCAATCGATTCAGATTGTAGCGCATTCGGCCTTGAAATGGCTGGCTTTCGTCGCGTGTAGGCGTGCGCTACAATAGCGCCGGTCTCCCGCGCCCACAAGGAGCAGGCTGAGTGCGCATTACCGAGCAGGATCTTCAGACCATCAAAACTGTCGCGCGAATGGCCGCGTCATTGTGCCAGACGATTCAGGCGGAGCTGGTTGATCCGGCCGAGAAAGATGGCCGTGAGCCGGTGACAATCGCCGACTACGCCTCGCAGGCGCTGATCGGCAACGCGCTGGCCGAGAACTATCCTGATGACGCGGTGCTGTCCGAAGAGCGCTCCGAGGAATTTATGCTGCTGCTGGATGACCGGCAGCGCGCGCTGGTCCAGCGGTACGTGACGGACGCAGTCGGCGGGTACGTCTTCGAGGAGCAAATCTGCGCCTGGCTCGACTACGGCAAGCAGAAGACAGCGGCCCGCACCTGGGTGATCGACCCGATCGACGGGACGAAAGGCTTTCTGGCGCAGCGGCACTACTGCGTCGCGATCGGGCTGCTGGTCCAGAACCAGCCCGCGCTGGGCGTGCTCGCCTCGCCAGGCTTTTACAGCGACGATCCAAACCCGCCGGACGACCCCGGCGCGCTGATTTTCGCCCGGCAGGGCGCGGGCGCCTTCATCGAGCCGCTGTTCGGCGGTGTGGCGCAGCCGATCCATGTTTCGCTGCACACCGACCCGCAGACTGCCCGGCTGCTGAGCAGCTATGAGTCAGCGCACACCGACCGCGCCTTCCTGGAGCGTCTCAGCCACGCGCTGAAGCGCGGGCCGGACGCGCCGGAGCGCCAGCTTGACAGCCAGGACAAGCACGCCATGATCGCCGCCGGGCTGGGCGACATCTTTCTGCGCCTCGCGCCGGACGTGGCCTACCGCGAGAAGATGTGGGACCACGTCGCCGGGCACGCCATCGTGTCCGAGGCCGGGGGGCGCATCACCGACGTTAACGGGCGGGCGCTCGACTTCAGCACCGGGCGGCGCATGACGCGCAACCGGGGCGTCGTCGTCACCAACCGCTACCTGCACGACGCCGTGCTCGCCGCGATCCGTCTCAGCCGGCCGCCGCGCCGCACCGGCGGCGCCAATGCGCCCGCCAGCGAGGATTTGTATGACTGATTCTGCGTCATCCGACCCAATTCGCATGCTGCACTTCGCCGATACGCATATCGGCATGGAAAACTATGGCCGGACCGACCCGGAAACCGGCCTGAGTTCGCGCGTGATGGATTTCCTCAAGCGCATGGAAGAAATGATCGACTACGCGCGCACGCACGACGTGGACCTGGTTGTCTTCGCGGGAGATGCGTTCAAATCGCGCAATCCGTCGCCAACCTTCCAGCGCGAGTTCGCCTATCGCGTGCAGGACCTGGCGCGAATGGCTCCGGTCGTGCTGCTGGTCGGCAACCACGACCTGCCGATGATTGAAAAGCGCGCGTCCAGCATCGAGATTTACGACACGCTCAATGTCCCGAACACGATCCTGGGGCGCGACTACGCGGTGCACGAGATCGAGACGAAGCGTGGCCCGGTGATGGTCGCCACCGCGCCTTACCCGGTGCGGAGCCTGCTGCGCGAGATCGACACCCCGCACGCCAGCACCATCGCTGAGATCGACGCGCTGCTGGAGCAGCAGCTTGACCGGACCCTGCGCGCGCTGGCCGATCAGGTCACCGGAATCGATCGGCCCCGCGTGCTGACCGGACACTTCAGCGTGACCGGGGCGGTGCTCGGCAGTGAGCGCAGCGTGATGCTGGGCCGCGACGTAATGGTCATGCTCAGCACTATCGCCGACCCCGTCTGGGATTACGTCGCGCTGGGGCACATCCACAAGCACCAGTGCCTGACGCTAGGCCGGGCGGACGCGCCGCCGGTGGTGTACAGCGGCAGCCTGGAGCGGATCGACTTCGGCGAGGAAGGTGACGAGAAGGGCTTCTGCTGGGTCGAGCTGGCGCGCGGCTCAACGGCGTGGCGCTTTATCCCGGCGGCCTGCCGCCCGTTTGTCACGCTGCGAGTCGATGTGCGCGGCGCCGGCGACCCGACGCAGATCGCGCTCGAAGCAATCGCGCGGCACGATCTGGACAGCGCGGTCGTGCGGATGATCATCACCGCTGACCCGGAGTCGGACCTGCTGCTCAACGAGCGAGCGATCCAGCACGCCTTGATCGACGCGGGTGCGAACCACGTCGCCGCGCTGCAGCGCAGCGTGGAGCGCCCGGCTCGGCTGCGCCTGGGGGCGACCCCGGAAGGGCTGACGCCGGTCGAACTGCTGGAGCGGTACCTGGCGACGAAGGAAGTCCCGGCGGATCGCGTCAGCCTGCTGCTCGACCACGCCCGCGAAATATTTGAGCAGGAAGATTAAAGCGTGTTACGGATCTGCGCCCGGCCAGGCCCCCCATCCCCCGGCCCCTTGCCCCCAAAATGAGGGAAGGGGAGTTCATTCGATCCTTTTCCTTCTCTCCTTGTGGGGGAAGGAATGCCGACCGCAGGGCGGAAGGATGGGGGGAACAGCACCGCTTCCCTGCCGCGCCACCGCCGGCGAACAAAGCTGGACATTTCGCGTCGGGCGCGGTATCCCTTATCCGGTGCGTTTCGCACATATGAGCGACTGCCAGCGCAGAGAAAAGGCCCGGTATGCTGCCTGTTCGTCTGGAAATCCGCAACTTTCTGGCCTATCGCAACCCCGACCCGCTGGTCTTCGAGGGCATCCACCTCGCCTGCCTGGCCGGGCCGAACGGCGCGGGAAAATCGTCGCTGCTGGACGCGATCACCTGGGCGCTGTGGGGCCGCGCCCGGACGCGCTCCGACGACGATCTGATCCACCAGGGCCAGAGCGAGATGCTGGTGCAGCTTGACTTCTTGCAGGGCGAGGGTCGTTATCGCGTCGTGCGCAAGCGGCAGATGGGCAAGACTGCCCGCCAGGGGCGCAGCGCGCTGGAGTTGTTCGCCTGGGACGAGCCAAAGCAGATCTGGCAAACGCTCACCTCGCCGAAAATTCCTGAAACAGAGCGCAAGATCGTCGAGTTGCTGCGCCTTGACTACGAGACATTTGTCCACTCGGCATTTCTACAGCAGGGCCGCGCCGACGCCTTCACCGTCAAGACGCCAGCGGACCGCAAGAAGATTCTGGGTGATATCCTCGGCCTGGAACAGTGGCAGACCTACGAGGAGCGCGCTAAGAAGGAACTGCGCCAGATCGAGCAGGAAGTCAGCCTGATCGGGATGCGCCTGCGCGAGATCGAGCACCAGGAAGCCGAAGAGCCGGCGCTGCAGCGCGATCTGGCGCTGGCCGCGAGCGCGCTGGCCGACGCCGCGCAGCTCCGCGAAGAAGCCGAAGCGCGCTACGCCGAGGTAGCCGGGGCCGACGAGCAGATGAGCGCTGCGCAGACACGGCTGGCTCAGGCCGAGCATCGCGTCCGCCAGCGCCGCGCCGACCTGGACGAGATCGAGCAGGACCTGGCGCGGCACGCGCAGAAGCTGGAACAGGTACGCGCTGTGCTGGACGAGCGCGAGATGATCGAGGATGGCTACGCCCAGCTTCAGGCCGCGCGCCAGGCGGACCAGGCGCTCGGCGAAAAGCTCCAGGTCATGAGCGCGATCAAGGACCGGCTGAACGAGGTTGAGAGTGCGATCCGCGCCGCCCGCGCCGAGTTGGAAGCCGAAGCGAAGGTCCACCATGACCGCATTGGGTCCGCCCGACGCAGCGCCAACGAGTTGGAGCACTATCAGTTGGAGCTGGCCGACGTGGAGAGCGAGGTCCGCGCGCTGGAAGCCGAGGAGCAGCGCCGCGATGATCTGCGCGACACGGCGGCCGCGCTGAAGGAAGAAATGGCCGGACTGCGCGCCACCAACACGACGCTGTATAACGAAATGCAGGCGATCAAGGCGCGCATTAACGACGTGGAAGCTGCCGGAGCGACCTGCCCGCTGTGCGGCCAGCCGCTCGACGAGACGCACAAGGCCACGCTGCTAGCGGACCTGCGCGCACAGGGTACGGCGCGCGGCGATCAGCACCGCGCCAATACCGCCCGCACCGAGGCCATCACTGCCGAGCTGGCAGCACATAAGGAGAGCGTCGCGGGGATCGAGATCGCGCTGCGGGCGCTGCCCGCCCGGCGCGAGCGCGCCGCTGGCCTGCGGATCAGCGCGGAGCAGGCGCACGAGGCCGCCGCCACGATCCAGAGCGAAGGGGCCGCGCTCGGCGTGATCGAGCAGATGCTTGAGGCGGGCGAATACGCACAGGAGCTTCAGCAGCAGCGCGGCGCGATCCAGGCCGAGATCGACGCGCTGGGCTACGACTCGGACGCGCACAGCGCCGCCCGCGCTACGCTGAGCACCTATCACACCTTCGAGGCGCGGCAGCGCGATCTGGCAGGCGCGCTAAGCCAGCTTCCGGAAGTCGAGAGCGCGCTGGCGAGCGCCGAAGCCCGCCGCACGCGCTGGCGGGAAGTGCTGGCTGAAGAAGAGGCGTTGGCGGTCGCCGCGCAGAATGAGATCGACGGACTGCAGGAATCGGTCGAAGAAGCGCGCCGCCGCGAAGAAGAAATGCGCCGCCGCCGCACCGACGAAAAACACGCGCAGGAGCAGGTCTTCCGTGCCCAGCAGGTGCTCAGCGCGCTGGAAAACGCGCGCAAGTACAAAGCCGAGCTGGAAGCCAAACGCGTCATTCTGGCCGAGCGGCAGGCGATCTACGAGACGCTGCGCGACGCCTTCGGCAAGAACGGCGTCCCGGCCATGATTATCGAGGCCGCCATCCCGGAGCTAGAGGAAGCCGCCAATCACCTGCTCAGCCGCATGACCAGCGGGCGGATGCATGTCCGGCTCGACACCCAGCGCGAGAAGAAAACCGGCGGCGTCGCGGAAACGCTCGACATTCTGATCAGCGATGAGCTGGGTACGCGCAGCTACGAGTCGTATTCCGGCGGCGAGGCGTTTCGCGTCAATTTCGCCATTCGTGTCGCGCTCAGCCAGATGCTGGCGCGGCGGGCCGGGGCGCAGCTTCGTACGCTGTTTATGGACGAAGGCTTCGGCACGCAGGACGAGAACGGCCGCCAGCGGCTGGTCGAAGCGATCACGGCAGTGCAGGATACCTTCGATCTGCTGCTGGTGATTACCCACGTCGAAGAACTGCGCGACGCCTTCCCGACCCAGATCGAGATACAGAAGACCGCCGACGGCAGCCGCGTCATGATCCGCTGACGACGCGGCGAGGTGCTCCGATGCCGCTTTCGCTCGACCGCCAGAACGCTTATCGCGCGCAGTACGCCCGGCAGCGGCCCGGCTGGCGCCCCGCGACCGAGCAGTACGAGGCGCTGATCCGCGCCTACCTGCGACCCGGCCTGCGCGTCGTGGACCTCGGCTGCGGGCGCGGCGGCGCGCTGGAACAGCTTGGCGCGGCAGTGGGCTGCCCGCTCGGCCTCGATCCCGATCACGCCTCGCTGGTCGAGCACCGCCTGCCCGATCTGC
>JADLHR010000109.1 GCA_020848665.1 Anaerolineae bacterium | reverse complement strand
GTCAGGCGAAGCAGCGCGCCGGACGCGCTCTCCAGCGCAAAAATCTCCTGATTGCCTTCGCGCGTGGAGACAAACGCGATCCAGCTGCCATCCGGCGACCAGGCGGGGTCACTTTCCGCGGCGCTCTCAGCCGTCAGGCGCTCCAGCGGCGAGCCGTCCAGCTCCATCCGGTACAGCTCGGAGTTGCCATCGCGCTCGGAGACAAAGGCGAGCTGGCCGCCTCCGCCGCCTACGGCCGTGGCGACGCTCGCGGCAGCCACCGCCAGCCAATCGGGCTGCGGGGTGGGCGTCGGCGGGGATGGGGTCGGGCTGGGCGGCGGCAGGGTGTCGGTCGGGATCGGCGTATTGGTCGGCCGGGCGGTTGGCGCCGGCGTGTTCGACGGCTCAGGCGTCAGCGTCGGAGTTTCGGTTGGCGGGTGAAGTACAAGCTCCGTTGCCGTCAGCAGCGCCGCCGGAATCTCGGTCACGGTCGGTGTGGCTGAGGGGGTCGCGGTGTCGGTTGGCGTTAGCGTTGGCGTGCTGGATGGGCGCAGCGCGACGATAGTTTGCTGGAGCGCGGTCGCGCTCATGATGGCGTTCATCTGCACCGGGTTTACAGGCGTATCGGCCGGGCCGCGCGGCGTATTCGTGTCATCGTCCAGGCGGG
Organism: Anaerolineae bacterium; assembly: GCA_020848665.1. Lineage (GTDB taxonomy): Bacteria > Chloroflexota > Anaerolineae > Aggregatilineales > Aggregatilineaceae > DYGX01. Next base: position 4,208 of record JADLHR010000109.1, on the reverse strand, counting down.
TCAGCGCCAGCAGCCCGAACAACCCGACGATCCCCAGCGTGGCAATCCCGGCCAGTGGACGGCGGAAGAACGGGCGGCGCGCGGCCTCCGCCGGACGGTACACTTCCTCGTCGTCGGTGTCGTGAAACGCGCGCTCGTCGGTATCGTGGTTGGCGCCGTTGCGGGAGGGCGCCATCACGGCGGCGGGCGCTGCTTCGGCAGCTGGCTCGTCATCTGCGCCGGCGTCCCGCTCGCGCGCACCATTCGCACTGTCCGGCTGGTCAGAACCGGCCAGCGGCGCTTCTGGCATGGTGACGAGCGGTGTTGGAATCGGCGCGTAGACGGCGCCGCTGCTGCTCTCGACCGGCTGGTAGCCATCGAAGGCGAACAGCGGCTTCTTGAGCAGCGGACCGGCGAAATACCCGGTATACTCGCCCGGATCTTCCAGAATGACTTCGGTGAGCGCGTTGGCGAACGCGGTGACAGTCGGGAACCGATCATCGGGGTCTTTCGCCATCGCGATCGCCAGGACTTCGCCGAGCGCTTCGGGTAGCTCCGGCCGGTAAACGCGCGGCGGGATCGGGTCTTCGTGCAGATGTTTGTGCATCTGCGCGTAGGCGGTCGGGACCTCGAACGGCAGGTGGCCTGTGACCAGCGTGTAGGCCATGCCGCCGAGCGCGTACTGATCGGTGGCAGGGCCAAGCGCCTCGGCGCGCCACTGCTCCGGCGACATGTACACGGGCGTTCCCAGCGAAACGCCTGAGCGGGTCAGCGTCTCGGTTGTTTCGAGCAGCTTGGCGATGCCGAAGTCTACGATGTAGGCGCTGCCCTGCGTGTCGAACATGATGTTGCTGGGCTTGATGTCGCGGTGAATGACGCCGCGCGAGTGGGCGTAATCGAGCGCGCTGGCAAGCTGGTCGAGCACGTCGGCGATCTCGCCGAGCGAGGGCAGGGGCGTGTCGGTGTGGACGTGCTGCGCCATGCGCTCGTCGAGCGTGCCGCCTTCCAACAGGCGCATCACGACGTAATAAGTGCCGCGCTCGGTGCCGTAGTCATAAATGGGGATGATGTGGCGATGTTCGAGCGAGCCAGCGGTTTCCGCCTCGCGGTGGAAGCGCTCCACGTAGTTGACGCGGCGCAGCGTCATCGTCGAGAGCACCTTGATCGCGACCCAGCGCTTCAACTTCGGCTGGTAGGCGCGATACACGACTCCCATCCCGCCGACGCCCAGCAGCTCGTGAAGCTCGTATGGCCCGAGCTGCCGACCCGAGAGGTTATCGATTTCCATAGTCGCGCTGCATCACACCCAACGTCTGCGCATACGATACATACCACTGATAATAACTGAATTCAGTATAGGGCATCGACCCGAATGCTGCAACACGTGTTTTCACCAGAGTTGCCAAAAGGAGCCGCCGAGCGGTAGATCAGAGCGCCCGTCCTCTGGGGCGGAAGGCGCCTTGAGCATTCACTGTGGGGAGAAAAAGGAGCTTGTGATGTCCGAATCGATCGGTCGCACGTTTATGCAGCAGACCGGCTCCGCGTTTGTGGGCGAGTCGGCCCAGGCGCAGGGCGCGCCTCAGCCCCCGCTGGAACTGCCCTACGACGCCACACAGCGCCTGATCGCGCTGCCGGAGCCGCGCGTCGCCAGCCCGGACGCCGTCCCGCTGATCGACCTGATTGAGCAGCGCGTGACAGCCCGGCGCTACACCGCCCAGCCACTTACGTTGACAGAATTGTCGTACCTGTTGTGGTGCACGCAGGGCGTCAAGCCGCTGAAAATGCCCGATCGCACGCTGCGCACTGTGCCCTCGGCGGGGGCGCGTCACCCGTTCGAGACGCTGCTGCTGATCAACCGCGTCGAGGACCTGGCGCCGGGCCTGTACCGCTATGTCGCCAGCCTGCACAGCCTGGTCGCGCTGCGGACCGAGGAGCCGGGCCTGGCCGGTCGGGTGGCGCGCGCCTGTGGCAGCCAGGCGCATGTCGAGCAGGCGGCGGTCGATTTCATCTGGGTTGCCGTGCCGGAGCGCGCGACCTGGCGCTATGGTGAGCGCGGCTATCGCTATCTGCACCTCGACGCCGGGCACGTGTGCCAGAATCTGTATCTGGCGGCGTGGAGCATCGGGTGCGGGACATGCGCGATCGGCGCGTACGACGACCACGCGCTGAACGGCGTGCTGGAGCTGGACGGCGAGACGCAGTTCGTGATCTACATGGGCAGCGTGGGCAAGCGTCCCGGCGCCTGAGCGGGTTAGAAATACCTTCAGAACGCCGACCAGTTGCGCCCGCTCGCCTGACAGCGTGCTACAATCACTTCTCGCGCGTGTCGCGGGGGAAGGAGACTGGCATGGCGGTGATCGAGACGCGCCATCTGTCGTTGGTGCGCGGCGGCAGCGAAGTGTTGCACGACATCTCGCTGGCGATTGAGCCAGGCGAGACGTTCATCCTGATCGGACCGAGCGGTAGCGGAAAAAGCTCGCTGCTGCGCTGCCTCAACCGGCTGGAAGAACCCGCACCCGGCGCCGTCTTCCTGCGCGGCGAAGACATTACGGCGATGCCTGTCATCGCGCTGCGCCGCCGGGTCGGGATGGTCTTCCAGCTTCCCGCGATGTTCCCTGGCACTGTCGCCGACAATATTGCCTATGGCCCGGCGCTGCGTGGCGAAAAGCTCTCCGCCGAGCGGATCGTGGAATTGCTCGACATGGTGATGCTGGCGCCCGCGCTGGCTGACCGCCCCGCCACCGATCTGTCGGGTGGGCAAGCGCAGCGCGTTGCGGTCGCCCGCGCCCTGGCGAACGAGTCCGAGGTGCTGCTGCTCGACGAGCCAACTTCCGCCCTGGACCCGATCGCGACGCGCGCCGTCGAACAGACCCTGCTGGAGCTGCGCGCACGCCTCGGCCTGACGCTGGTCTGGGTGTCGCACGCGGTCGAGCAGGCGCGGCGGGTCGGCGACCGGGCGCTGCTGCTCGACCGGGGTCGGGTGTTGAAAATCGACCGCGTCGAGCGGATGCTCGACCCGGTCAACGGCGACGAGCGCGCGCTGGCCTTCGCGCAGGGCGATCAGGCCGGTCTGCGCGAAGACAGAGCGCCGGCGGCGCGCGCAGCCACGCCCGCCCAGGAGTGGTAAGCCATGCTCAACGCCTCGATACTCAACGGCTTTTTCAACGAGATCGACGTGGCGCTCAGCGGCCTGACCGATCTGCCCCGAATCGGGCTGGCGCTGGCGCTGGTTATCGCGGCGGCGCTGATCTCGCGCTGGCAGCGCGCAGACCTGGAAAAAGACCTCGCAATCGCAGCGGCGCGCAGCTTCGTGCAGCTAATCGCGATTGGCTACCTGCTGGAGCTGATCTTCAATCAGGATAACCCCCTGTGGACGGCAGCGCTGCTGTCGATCATGATCGTGATCGCGGCGCGCACATCCGGGCAGCGCGGGCGCAACACGCCATCTGCCACTCGGATTGCGCTGTGGTCGATTGCCCTCGGCTCGCTGCTGACGCTGGGCGTGCTGCTGATCTTCGGCGTGTTCGAGTTCACGCCGCAGGCGATCATCCCGATTGGCGGGATGGTGATCGGCAACGCGATGACAGTTGCCTCGCAGGTGATGGACCGGATGGCAGTGGACCTGACCGACCAGCGCGGACTGATCGAGTCTCGCCTGGCGCTGGGCGCCACCAGCCGCGAGGCGTCGCACCAGCAATTCCGCCGCGCGCTGCGCAGCGCCATGATTCCGCATATCGACACGACGAAGACGACCGGCCTGATCAAGCTGCCCGGCGCGATGACCGGTATGATCCTGGCCGGGGCCTCACCGCTGGAAGCGGTCCAGCTTCAGATCATCGTGATGTACATGCTGGTCGGCGCGGTGGCGTTTACAGGGCTGACCGCGGCGTACCTGACGTACCGGGCGTTTTTCACGCGCGCGCACCAGCTTAAGACGATCCGCCAGCCCGGCGCGGCGGAGTGAGCGCGAGCGCCGGCGTCAGAATCTTGATTGCCACTGGCCGCTTGAGGCGCGGCTGGAAGGCGCGGTAGATGGCGCCGATGCCGCCGCTGTCCAACAGTTCTTGCAGCTCGTACTGGCCGATCGGCTGCCCCGCCAGGTTCTAGCGCCCATAGGCGTCTCCTGTTAGTCTGTTGCAGTAATGCTGGAGAATACACTACACTGGCAGCCGGGTGACAGATGGCCGCCCCGCACACAAGCCGGGGTATAGAGTTGTACACGCAGGTGT
>JADLHR010000108.1 GCA_020848665.1 Anaerolineae bacterium | reverse complement strand
TCGGCTTTCCTTCCCCCAGGACGAGGGAAGGAAAAAAAGCCGGATGGTCTCCCCTTCCCTCATTTTGGGGGCAAGGGGCCGGGGGATGGGGGGCTTTGCTCGGCGCGCAAGTGCATAACACGCTCTAGCGATTCTCCGGTAAGTGCCGGCGCTATTTGTGGAAAATGCTCAAAGCGCGCGCCAGAAGGCCCGGCGGGATATGGCGTTGCGCGCACACCCGATATAATCGCCGCTACGAACAGGAGACGCGCGGAAACACCCCAGCCAGCCGCGCCGAAACCGGATACTTTGTCGCTGTACACACACGCCAACGAGTGACTTCATGGAAACAATCGATATGGATGTTTTCTTTCCGGGCGAGACACGCGTCGATGCCGAGATGGGCGGCGTGCGCATTCGCACCGGCGGTGAGGGCGAGCCGTCGCCGTTCGACCTGTTCCTCGCCAGCATCGGCACGTGCAGCGGAATCAAGGTGCTGCGCTTCTGCCAGGAGCGCGGGCTGCCAACCGAGGAGCTGCGCATCAGGCAGCGGATGTTCTACAATCCGGACGCCCGCATGTTCGAAAAGATCGAGATCGACATTCAACTGCCGCCCGGTTTCCCGGAGAAGTATCACGAGGCGGTGATCCGCGCTGCAAACACGTGCGGCGTCAAGAAGCACCTGGTCAACCCGCCTGAATTTGACGTGCACGTCTCGATTCCATTGGCCTGAGCGCGCCAGGCAAGCCGCCGCCCGCCGATGAGCCACTACCTTGTTCACCGCCTGCTCCAAGCGATACCGCTGCTGATCGCGATCTCGTTTCTCGTCTTCGGGATCGTCGAGATCGCGCCAGGCGACGCCGCGCAAATGTACATCGACCCCGACAAAGGCACGGACCCCGAATACATCGCTCAGGTGCGTGAGAGCCTGGGGCTGAACGACCCGGTCTACGTCCGCTACGTGTCGTGGCTGACCAAGACCTTCGAGGGCGACTTCGGTTTTTCGTTCCGCACCCGGCGCCCGGTCACCTTCGAAGTCAGCGAGCGCCTGCCGAACACGCTCCTGCTGGGCGGCACCTCGCTGCTGATCTCGGTTGTCATTGCGCTGCCGATCGGGATCATCTCTGCGCTGAAACGCTATTCGATCCTCGACTATCTGCTGAGCACGCTGGCGCTGGTCGGGATTTCCGTGCCGGTGTTCTGGGTGGCGCTGCTGCTGATCCAGGCGTTCTCGATCCAGCTTGGCTGGCTGCCAGCCAGTGGAATGCGCTCGGTGCGCGAGCAGTACGAGGGCTGGGCCGCTGTGAAGGACGTGGCCGAGCACATGATCCTGCCCGCGATCGTCCTGAGCCTGGCGCAGACTGCAAGCTGGTCGCGCTATCAGCGGTCGGCGCTGCTCGAAGTGCTCGGCCAGGACTATATCCGCACGGCGCGCGCCAAGGGGCTGCACGAGTTTCGTGTGCTGACGCGCCACGCGCTGCGCAACGCGCTAATCCCAATCGTCACGCTGATCGGCCTCTCCGTGCCGTCGATCGTAACCGGAGCATTTATCACCGAGACGATTTTCTCGTGGCCGGGTATGGGACGGCTGGGGGTGGACGCCATCAACGGGCGCGATTACCCTGTGATCATGGCCGTGACGATGCTCTCGTCGCTGGTCATCATCATCGGCAACCTGCTGGCCGACATCGCCTACGTCTGGGTCGATCCGAGAATTCGCTATGACTGACGCCGCGCTGCCGCTCACCATGTCGGAAGCTGAGACGCGCCCGCAGTGGCAGATCATCTGGCGCCAGTTTCGCCGCCACCGCCTGGCGGTCGCCAGCGCGATCCTGCTGATCGCCCTGAGCCTGATCGCGATCTTCGCCGAGCAAGTTATGCCCTACGATCCGAACGCGACAAACGCGGTCTACGCGGGCGGACGCCCGCAGCCGCCCACCTCGGAGCATATTTTCGGAACCGACAACTTCGGGCGAGACTATTTCTCGCGCGCCATCGTCGGGGCGCGGGTATCCCTGTTCGTCGCGGTGTCGGCGGTGCTGTTCCAGATCACAATCGGAGTCGTGCTGGGCGCGGCGGCGGGTTACTTCGGCGGCTGGGCAGACAATCTGCTGATGCGGATTACCGACATCTTCCTGTCGATCCCGTCGTTCTTTCTGCTGCTGATTGTCTCCGGCGTGCTCGGTGGCTCGCTGCTGACGCTGATTCTGCTGATCGGCGCGCTGAACTGGATGACGCTCGCGCGCTTGCTGCGCGCCGAGTTTCTCTCGCTTAAAGAGCGGGACTTCGTCGTCGCGGCGCACTGCATCGGCGTCCCAGGCTGGCGGCTGGTCCTCCAACACCTGCTGCCGAATGCGCTGGCTCCGATCATCGTCTCCGCGACGCTCTCTGTGCCCTACGCCATCCTGACCGAGTCCGCGCTGAGTTTTCTGGGGCGCGGCGTGCCGCCGCCCGACGCCAGCCTGGGGACGATGATGGAAAATGCCCAGCAATGGCTGCGAACGTCGTGGTGGATGTGGGTGGTTCCTGGCTCGATCATCTCGGTGATCGTGCTGTCGTTCAATTTCGTGGGGGACGGGCTGCGCGACGCATTCGATCCTCGCCTGCGCCGCTGACAGCGTCCTGAGACAACTGGCGGGGCCGCCTGCCAGCGCCGCTGGTCAACCGAACCCGGTTGAAGTGCTTACGCGGCCACTGAAGCACGTCCGCAAGACCCGTTTTGATCTGTCCTGAAGGAGGGACACATGAAGAGAACACTTATTGCCGTGCTGTTAATCGTCCTGCTGAGCCTGCCCCTTACCTCGGCGCTGGCCCAGGACGGCGGAGACGATGACTTCGCCTGCCCGAACACGGGCGGGACGCTGGTCGTCGCCTATGGCACCGATCCGCGCTCGCTGAGCGGCCTCTATGGGAACGACGGCAACAGCCTGTTCATCATCACCTTCATGGCCGAGCCGCTGCTGCTCGGCGGCGAGAACTGGGGCGACCAGATCGAGCCGGCGCTCGCCGAATCGTGGGACATTTCCGAAGACGGCCTGGAGTACACTTTCCATTTGCGCCAGGGTGTGAAATGGCACGATGGCGAGCCGTTCACCGCCGAAGATGTGCTGTTCACTTACGAAGCCGTCCTGCTCGAAGAAAACGCGATCGACTGGCGGCCCAACCTGATGCAGGGTGACCAGCCGATGCAGTTCGAGGTCGTGGACGATCACACGTTCAAGGTCAGGCTCAACGAGCCTGATGCGACCGTGCTGACTGCGCTGGCGATCCCGATCGTCCCGAAGCACGCCTTCACCTCGCTTGAGATGCTCGATGCGCCGTACAACACCAGCCCGATCGCGACCGGCCCGTACAAGTTCGTCGAGTGGAACACCGGCGAGAACGTCGTGCTGGAAGCTAATCAGGACTATTGGCGCGGCGCACCGTGTATTGACCGCCTCGTCGTGCGCTTCATCGAAGGTGCGGCGAACCAGGCGAACGCCCTGCTGGCCGGGGAGCTGGACTACGCCCGCGTGGATGGGGCCGACCTGACGCCGTTCGAGAACAACCCTGACTTTGTGCTGGCGACCGCACCCCGCGACCTGATGCGCTACGTGGGCTTCAACGTCCGCAGCCCGAAGGTCAGCGATCCGGCCGTGCGCCGCGCGCTGGCAGTGGCGCTGGACCGCCAGGCGATCATCGACGCGGCAGCGGGCGGCTATGGCACCCTCGCCGACTCGGTCTTCACCAGCGCGGCCTTCATGTACGAGCCGGGCCGCAACGCGCAGTATCCCTACGATCCCGCCCTCGCCCAGCAGATGCTGGCCGACGCCGGCTGGACCGACACTGACGGTGACGGCATTGTGGACAAAGACGGCGAGAAAATGAGCCTGCGCGTGGTCTATCTCGGCACCTGGTCGCTGATGCAGGCGATTGCGCCCCTGGTCTACGACAACTGGCGCTCAATCGGCGTGGATGTCGTGCTTGATCCGCTGGACGAAGCGAAGTCGTATGAAGAAATCTACGACAACGTCAGCGAGGAAAAACCATACGACGTGATGCTCGGCGGCTGGGGCCTGTTCGGCCCAGAGCCGGACCACTACCGTAACTACCTGGTCAGCCCGACCGGCTTCTTCGCCTATGACAACGAAGAAGTGCAGGCGATGTTCGAGGAAGGTCGTCGCATCTCCGATCCGGACGCGCGCTACGAGCTGTACGCCGAGGTGGATCGCCTGCTGTGGGAAGACCTGCCGATGATCCCGCTCTACCAGGCAGTCGGCGCGTGGGTTTACCGCTCGGACCTGAACATCGACGCTGCGGAGCTGAACGGCACCTTCCTGACCGGCCTGAAGTACCCGGGCCGCGCTTATTTCGAAGGCTAAGCTCCAGAAAAAGCTCTACGGCTGCCAGCCGTAGCTGGCAGTCGCATACTCCCCGCACCCGACCAGCGGCGCTAATCTTAGCGCCGCTGGTTTGCTGTATCGCCCGGCGCCTTGTCCTCGCAGGTATTCCCGCTGTAGTAACGGACTTGCCAGCCGGTGCACCAACCGACTTGACACAGCTTCTACGCGAACATACGATAGTAAAGGTGTTGGTCGAGCCGCTTAATACCGATTGCGACAGATAAATGATGCTAAACTTTGTTTAGAGCGTGTGTTCTCGCGCGGGAGCGGGTCGTTTGCTGGCACGCTGCGCGGGGACACCGTCGATCCGATCGACCCCGCTGGCCGGGCGCTCTGCTGATCATCTCAGCACGCCGCCAGGCACGAACGAAGAAAGGAGGGAAGTGTCGCACCTCACAGCACTATCCGTCTTTCGGCTGGAAGTCAGCTCAAAATGTGGAGGAAATCTTATGCGTAAGTTTGTTGTCTGTGCGCTCATGCTGGGCCTGGCCCTGAGCGTGGCGCCCGCCAGCCTGGCCCAAGAAGAATGCGTCATCTCGTTTCTGACAGTCTGGAGCGGCGAAGACGAGCTTCCGAACTGGGAAAGTATGGTCCAGCCGTTCGTTGATGAGACCGGCTGCCGGATCGAGGTCGAGAGCACGCGCGACCTGGTTCCTGTGCTGACAACCCGCGTGGAAGCCGGCAACCCGCCGGACATCGCGGGCGTGCCGAGCTTCGGCGCGATCAGCACGTTCCTCGAGCAGGGTGATGTGAAGCCGCTCGACTTCCTCGACATGGATCGCATAAACGAGCAGTTCGGCGAGACCTGGATCGAGCTGGGCACGGTCAATGACACGCTGTACGGGATTTTCCCGCGCGCCTCGCTCAAAAGCCTGATCTGGTACAGCCCGCCTGCCTTTGAGGCCGCCGGGTACGCCGTACCAGAGACCTGGGACGATCTGCTCGCGCTCTGCCAGCAGATCTATGATGATGGTGCGGCCTGCTTCTCGATCGGTTTGGAAAGCGGCGCAGCGAGCGGCTGGCCCGCCACCGACTGGATCGAAGATATCATGCTGCGCACGACCAGCCTGGAAAACTACGACGCCTGGATCAGCCACGACATCGAGTGGACCGGCGAAGAAGTTACCCGCGCCTGGGAAACCTTCGGCCAGATCGTGGGCAACGATGACTTCCAGTTCGGCGGCGGCGCCGGCACCCTGGCGACCAACTTCGGCGAAGCGGTCTGCCCGCTGTTCACCGATCCGCCGGGCGCCTACCTGCACCGCCAGGCAAGCTTCATCCAGTCCTTTATCGCGGACTGCCCCGGCGGTGATGCGCTCGTTCCGGGCGAGGACTTCAATTTCTTCCTGTTCCCGCCTATCAACGCAGAGTACGGCTCGCCCGGCCTGGGCGGCGCTGACCTCTTTGTGATGTTCAACGACAACGAGAACACGCGCGCGCTGATGGAATTCCTGACTCAGCCCGAAGCCCTGTCCGGCTGGCTGGCAGGCGGCGGCAGCGGTATCGCCACCAACAACCAGTTCCCGCTGGATCAGTATCCCGACCCGATCTCCCGGCGCGCGGCTGAGGTGTTGCAGGAAGTCGATGCCTTCCGCTTCGACGCGTCAGACCAGATGCCCGGCGACGTGAATCAGGCGTTCTGGACCGGCACGCTCAACTACGTTCAGAACCCGGACTCGCTGGCCGACATCCTGGCGAACATCGAGTCAATCGCCGATCAAGCCTACACGGCTGACTAGCGCCGTCCTGTCTCACTGAACAATGGGGCAGCCCGCGTCAAGCCGGGGCTGCCCCTTCCCAACTATCTTTACGGGAGCAAGGAGCGTGACGTGAGAGAAAAGGATTCCAACTGGGGGCCAGCGGTCTTCCTCGGACCGGCGGTATTTCTGCTCTTTCTGCTGATGGTCTATCCCGCGCTGGAGACAATCCGCCTCAGCTTTCTGGACCGCCAGGGAACGCGCTTTGTCGGGCTGGATAATTACGAATACGCGCTGACCAGCCACCGGATGCAGGAGGCTCTGGGCAACAACCTGCTGTGGCTGGTCGTCTTTACGATTGGCACGGTGGGTCTGGGACTGTTGATCGCGACCCTGGCCGACCGCGTCCGCTACGAATCCTTCGCCAAGGCGATTATTTTCATGCCTATGGCGATTTCGTTCGTAGGCGCGGGCGTCATCTGGAAATTCGTGTACGATCTCAACCCGCCCGGCACACCCCTTCAGCCGGACAACCAGATCGGGCTTCTGAACGCGGTGCGGCTGGCCTTCGGCCCCGATCAGACGCTGGGCGATGCGATTGTCGGGCTGCGGGACGAAGGCGTCCCCATCGACCAGGATACGGTTATCCAGGCGATCATCGCGGTCGAAAGCGACCGGATCAACGCTGCTGTTGCAGACGAGAAGCTGTCGCAGGCCGAAGCCGACCGGCTGCTGGAAAAACTGCCGGATCGGGCCGAGGACTATGTCGGCGGGTCGCTGCCGCCGCGTAATGAAGCGTGGCAGGCGCTCGGCCAGTGGCCGCGCGCCGCAATCGACGCGATCAACGCTGCAATCGCGACCCTGCCTGAGGGCAGCGGGCGCGTCGTCTGTAACGCGATCCCGCACGCCTGCTCGATGGTGATCGAGCGCGCCGAGACCGACGCGATCAGCGCCGCCGTCTCTGACGGCACGCTGAGCAACGAGCGAGCGAATGAGTTGAATCGCGCGGTGCGCGGCGCGGCGCTGGCCTACGTGCGTAACGGCACACGCCCGGCGGGTGAAGGCTGGCAGACAGTAGACAAGTGGGACGCGATGATCGCCGGCGTCAGCGAGGTCAACATCCGCGCTGTGAACAGCACACTCGACACTGGCCTGGAGCCAATCGACTGGATTCGGGATTCGCGCTTCAACAACCTGGCGCTGATCGTCGTCGGCATCTGGATCTGGACCGGCTTCTGTATGGTCGTGCTGTCGGCGGCGCTGAAGGGTATCCCGGCAGAGCTGCTGGAGGCAGCGCGCGTCGATGGGGCCAACGAGTTCAGGCTCTTCTTCAGCATCATCATCCCGCTGCTGATGCCAACGCTCACTGTGGTAACCACCACCATGATCATTAATGTCCTGAAGGTCTTTGACATCGTGTACGTGATGACCGCCGGAAACTTCGGGACCGAGGTGATCGCCAACCGCATGTACTTCGAGATGTACGGCGGCAATCGCGAATTCGGCCACGCCAGCGCAATCGCGGTCGTGCTGATGCTCGCCATCGTCCCGGTCATGATCTATAACATTGTCCAGTTTCGCAGGCAGGAGGCGCGCCGATGACATCCGCCACGCCCGCCGTAACCCCCCGTCGCTCGGCGCTCAACCGCGCCAATGAAACGCCCGGCTTCAACTGGCGCCGGTCTGTCGGGCGTATCCCGCTGCATATTGCGATTATTTTTATCGCCCTGGTGTGGATTCTTCCGACCTTCGGACTGCTGATCACCTCGTTTCGTACCCAGGCCGATATCAACACGTCGGGCTGGTGGACGGTGCTGAAGAACCCGCTTGATTTCACGCAGTACACCCTTGAGAACTACGACGCTGTCATCAACAACCCAAACTATGACATGGCGCGCGCTTTCCGCAACAGCCTGCTGATCGCCATTCCGGGGACGTTCTTCCCGCTCCTGTTCGCGGCTTCAGCAGCCTATGCGTTTTCGTGGATGAACTTCAGGGGGCGGCAGACGCTGTTCGTCGTGCTGGTCGGGATGCTCGTCGTGCCGCTCCAGTTGACGTTCATCCCGGTGCTGACGATGTTCAACAAGCTGGGAATCACCAACAACCCGTATATCCCCTTCCTCGGCATCTGGATCGCGCACACCGCGTATGGGTTGCCTTACGCGATTTACCTGCTGCGCAATTACATGGGGTCGCTGCCGCGCGAGATTTTCGAGTCGGCGTATCTCGATGGCTGTTCGCACATCACCGCGTTTCTGCGGCTGGCGCTGCCGCTGTCCATCCCGGCGATCGCGTCGCTGGTGATCTTTCAGTTCCTGTGGGTCTGGAACGACCTGCTGGTGGCGCTGATCTATGTCGGCGGCGGTAGAAATGCGCCGCTGACTTACGCGCTCAGCGGGCTGATCAACTCGCTCGGCCAGGGCTGGCACCTGCTGACGGCGGCGGCTTTCGTCTCGATGGCGCTGCCGCTGGTCGTCTTCCTGGCGCTCCAGCGGTACTTCGTGCGCGGTATCCTGGCGGGGTCAGTCAAGGGCTGATGCGCCTGCGAGCGGAATGAGTACGCTTTGTGTCGTGCTGGTCGATCTGCTCAAAAGCTTCGATCCCGGCGCGGTTGAGCCGTCGCATAAAGGGGCGGCGGTCTTCCGCTGGCGCGATATGGCGCTTCAGCAGGCGCTGCGCTGTCACGTCTTGCGCCAGATCGCGACGGTGATCGGGCGCCCGGAGTTCAGCACCCGCCTGCAAGTCAAATACGAGCGGCTAACCGAGAGCGTTAACGCCGCCCTGTGGAACGAAACGAGCGGCTTTTACTATAACGTGGCGCCGGAGCAGCAGACATTCTCGCTCATTCCGTAAGACAAGGGATTTATTGTAAGCACGCTTGAAAAATACTAGAATAAGGGTCCTTCGGGCGATTTACCGCTCGAGGCGCCGCGTTGCCTAATTCTCATGCAAAGGAGTTGCGTTATGAAGAAAGTGTCTGTTGTCGTGATGTGGGCGCTGGTCGCGGTTCTGGCTTTCCCGCTGATGTCGGCTAGCCCCGCTGCCCGCGTCCTGGCCCAGGACGACACGCTGACCGTGTTGTGCACCCCGCAGGAAGACTGGTGCGTCGCCATGACGCAGGCGTTCGAGGAAGAAACCGGCATCGAGACGAACTACGTCCGCATGTCGTCGGGCGAATCGCTGGCCCGCATCCGCGCCACCCAGGATGATCCGGAATTCTCTGTGTGGTGGGGCGG
>JADLHR010000107.1 GCA_020848665.1 Anaerolineae bacterium | reverse complement strand
TGTTCGAGTGCGCGCACGCTCAGGTCGATCTGCTTCTTGCGGCGGTTGACGCCGATGACTTTCGCCTCGATCTCGTCGCCCACCTTGACGACTTCCGATGGATCGCCGACATAGCCCTTCGCCAGTTCCGAGACGTGCACCAGGCCGGGGCGCTCTGCGCCGAAATCGACGAACACACCGAATTTCTCGACCCGCACGACCTTGCCGGTGAACACGCTGCCGACGGCGATGTCGTCCCAGGTGGTCGCCGGTGGCTTGAGCATCGTCAGGCTGACGCGGCCCCGCTCGCGGTCCACTTCCTGCACCCACACGTTCACGCGATCGCCCTCTTTCAGGACGTCGGTCACATTGCGGATGTGCTTGTCCGAAAGCTGCGAGATATGGAGCAGCCCCAGGCGCCCAACACCAATATCGACCAGCGCGCCAAACAGCTCGATTTTCTGAACGGTGCCTTCAAGCTGCATCCGGGGCGCGAGGTCCTCAAAAGAGGTGGGGGCGCTGTTGTTGGTCGTCATGGTGACCTGCTCCTTATTCCGTGCCGTGGTGTTTTGGTGGGCGGATTATACCTGTTCCGGCACGGGTGGTCAACGGTCCGTTTGCGTTTTTCCGAACAACTGAGCGCCGTTCAGGACGGGCTTTTGAGTCTGATCAGGAAGCGCCGGCACGGGATGATCCGGCCGGCGCTCGGACAGCGATACAGCGCGTCAGCTTTGGGCGCTGAGTTCCTGCTGGATGATGGCGTCGAACACCTCGAACGGCTGCGCGCCGAACGAGTAAATTACGCCGTTGATGACGAAACCCGGTGTGCCGCGAAAGCCGTATACCTGCGCGGTCTGAAAGTCCGCGATGATCTCGTCGAGATACTGTTCCTCGGCCAGACAGGTCTCGAACGCGGCGGTGTCTGTAATCCCGATCTCCTGCGCGAAGCTGACGAGCGTTTCCTGGCTCAGTGTCGGCGCGGACTCGGCCTTATGGATGTCAAAGATGCGGTTGTGCATCTCCCAAAACATGTCCTGGTCGGCGGCGCATTCGGCGGCCATCGCCGCGCGCACGGAGTCATCCCCGAAGATCGGGAAGTCGCGGTAGACGAAGCGCACCTGGTCGGGATATTTCTCCAGAATCTGCGGCAACGTCTGCTCGTAGAACCGGCCGCAGTAGCCACACTGGAAGTCGGAAAACTCGACAATTGTGACCGGCGCATCTTGCGGCCCGCGGAAGGCGTCGTCGTCCGCCGTGTCGGCGATCGGAACCGGCGTCGGGGTGGGTGGAATAGGGGTATTGGTCGGGACCAGCGCCGCGACCTGCGTGCCGACCGACTGATCGACCAGCGCGGCGATGTCGGCGCGGGTCAGGCTCTCGTTGTCACCGCCGGATGGCGCGACCGGGGCGCTGCCGCTCACCTGCGTGGCAACGGCGCTGTTGACCATCTCCTGAAGCGAGGCGCGGGCCTCGTCCGGGTCGCCGGGCATGAGGCCGAGCGCCGCGACCTGCGTGCCGACCGACCGATCGACCAACGCATCGATGTCAGCGCGCGTCATGGCTTCGTCGCCGCCGGACAGCAGCGTTGCCAGCAGCAGCCCGGCCAGCAGGAAGACTGCGGCGGTCAGAATCAGGGTCAGGGTCTGGCTCCCGCCGCCATTGCGCGGCGGCGTAACGGGCGGGTAAGTATCGCTCCGCAGCGAGATGGGCGCATCCTCGCGCGGGGTTGGGATCGGCTCCGGTGTATGTTCGGCCATGCGTGTCGTCCTCGTTTTCTGCTTCCAGTAAAGTGGCGGCACACAGTGTTCTCTGCGCGGCGCTGTAACGGGCTGGAGCGCGCCTGAAAGGCGCGTGGCAGCCGATTATACGGGCCAGGGCCGATCTTGACAATCAGGAAGCTGCCGGCGGTGCGGTTGACGCCCGTGCTGTTGGTGCGAAGATGCCGCGCCGGGCGTCTGCCATCCCAGCGCGGCAGCGAGCCGTGTCACAACGGGGCCGAGCCGAGATCAGGCCACGTCCTCGTCGACTGCCGGGGACGATTCCTCGTCCGCGTAGACATGCTGAAGCGGCATGATGTTGTATGACTGGCGGATCAGCGTCTCGATCTCGTACAGCAGATCCGGATTGTCGCGCAGGTATTCCTTCGCGTTCTCGCGCCCCTGGCCGATCAATCCGTCGTTGTAGCGATAGAACGCGCCGCGCTTCTCGACGATACCGGTTTCCAGGCCGAGGTCCACCACGTCGCCTTCCTTGCTGAAACCCTCGTTGTAGAGGATGTCGATCTCGCACTGGCGAAAGGGCGGGGCAACTTTATTCTTGGTGATCTTGACGCGCGTGCGGTTGCCGATCACTTCGTCTTTGCGTTTGATCGCCTGGATGCGGCGGATGTCGATCCGCAGACTGGCGTAAAAGCGCAGCGCGCGCCCGCCGGTCGTGGTCTCCGGATTGCCGAACATCACGCCGATCTTCTCGCGGAGCTGATTAGTGAACAGGACGGCGGTATTTGAGTGCTTGATCGCGCCGGAGAGCTTGCGCAGCGCCTGGCTCATCAGCCGCGCCTGCAAGCCGACGTGCGTATCGCCCATCTCGCCCTCAAGCTCGGCGCGCGGGACCAGCGCCGCCACGCTGTCGAGCACCACCACGTCCACCGCGCCGCTGCGGACCAGCGCGTCGGTGATTTCCAGCGCCTGCTCGCCGGTGTCTGGCTGCGAGATGTACAGGTTGTCCACGTCTACGCCGAGCCGCTGCGAGTACACCGGGTCGAGCGCGTGCTCCATGTCCACAAACGCGCACACACCGCCTATGCGCTGCGCTTCGGCGATGACATGCAGGCAGAGCGTCGTCTTGCCGGAGCTTTCCGGCCCATAAATCTCGGTGATGCGACCGCGCGGGATACCCCCTACGCCGATCGCGAGGTCAATGGCGAGCGAACCGGTCGGGATGACCTCGACCTGTAGATGTGACGCGTCGCCCAGCCGGACGATAGTCCCGTCTCCGTATCGTTTGGTGAGTTCGCTAACCGTGTTATCAAGTGCTTTCAGGCGGGCCTCGTCTGGCATCGCTCTATCTCCATACAGAAGGGTGGTGGGGCTGCGCTCTGGGCTGGCGTCCGGAACACATACGCCAACGGTGCTGATACCTCTAAGAATAGCACGGACGTTCTAATCTGTCAATATTTATCCTGGGCATCTGTCCAGGATCAAAGCGCCCGCCGATCCGGTTGATCGGCGGGCGCAAATGCTGCGAAAACTGGCGCAAACAGGCTTGCGCTGCGCCGGATGCGCGTCTACTCAAGCACGAGGTCGAGCGTGTACGTCCCGTAGGTGCCGCCGACTTGCAGCCCGTAGTGCGTGGCGACGACATAGTACGTGCCGCTGAACGCCAGGGTCTGCTCCTGGATCGCCGAGTTGCGGTTCTCGCCGCCCGACGCGATATCGTCACTGTACGTCACCTGGATACCGTCCGGCGAGATCAGGTAAAGCGCCGGGTCGAGCGTGCCGCCGGTGGCGTTCATGGCGATCGTTACCACATCGCCCTGCTGCGCCTCGAATGAATACAGCACGTAACGCTGCTGCTCGGTAATGCTGCCGGAAACCGACGAGCCGTAGCTGAGCGGAATCGCGCTGTCCAGGCGGCTCTGGTAGTTCAGCGATGAGGCGTTGGTCATGTTGAAGAAGCCGCCGGGGCCGGCTGTCGCCGTGCCATCGGGCGCGACGCTGAACGTGATCATGAAGCGGGCATCCGGCGCGATCGACTGCTGCGTGTTGAGCACTGTCTGCTCCAGCACGCCCACATTCAGATCGAATGTAACCGGGGTGGTATCTTCGCAGGCGTTCTGGTACCACACCTCGATCTCGTAAACACCCTGCTGAAGCCGATTCGGCGGCCAGTAGATATACGAGATCGGGCTGGTAGTCGGCGCCAGGCAGCCGACGTTCCCGTCTTCCGCCAGGATTCCGCCGCTGGTTGCCTGCGGATTATCGTCGTAGATCGGCTCGCCGTTGGGGTCGCGGATCAGAAGCTGTACGTCCGCATTCGTGTTCCAGGTGAGGGTCACCTCGATCGAGCCTCGCGGCAGATCAAGCCCATCCGCCGCGCCGCCGACAACCGGGGTCGCGTCCACGGCGGTCCCGCTGACTTCGCTGACGCGCAGGGTATACTCGCCTTCGGTGCCGCCAATCGCCAGCGCGTACCGGCTGACGATGACGGTATACGTCCCATCAGCCGCAAGCTGCGCGCGCAGCGCCGAGTCGGTGGTGTTCTCGTTGGCGTCTTCGTTGGTGGCGACGATCGCGTTGTTCGGGTTGTACAGGGCAATGGACGCGTCCAGGCTGCCAGACTGCGCCTCTGCCACGATATCGACTGTCGTTCCGGCTGTGCCTTCGAAGGCGTACGCCTGCGCCGGGACCTGATTGGTGATCAGCCCCGATACCGTGCTGCCGATCGCGAGTGACTCCGCCTGCGCCAGCAGATTGTTGAACTGCGAGAAGTTCAGCCCGGCGTTCACACCGCCGTTGACGAGATCCCAGGCGGCGTCGGTTGCCAGTACAAGGCGCGCGACGTATTCCTGGCCGGGGTTCAGCGTCCCGGTGATGGTCTCGGCTTCGTCGCCGTTGGCGCTGGCGCTGATGGAGAAGACCTGCGGCCCGCCCACATCGCACGTGTCGAGATAGTAAATGATGATTTCGTAGCTGCCTGCCGGGACTTCGCCGGTCTCCCACGCGATCGTCTCGGTCGGGTTGTCGGCGGTTGCCAGCTCGCACGATCCATTCACGTCAGCGTCAAGCGTGCCGCCGCTGGGCGAGCCGGGGCTGAAGGCGTGCACCGTCCCGCCAACCGGGTCGCGCACTTCCAGGTTCATATCGACGGCGGCGTTCCAGCTCAGCTCGAACAGCAGCCCGCCGCCTTCCAGCGTGACCATCTGGCCGCCGACCTGCTGCAAACCGCTCAGACGCAGCGTGAACTGCCCGCCTGCGTCCCCTTCGGCGCCGCTGCCGCGCATGACCGAGATATAGTATGTTCCGGTGGTAGGAATGTTGATGTCGGCAATCGAGGCGGTCGTGGGGCTGCTCAGATCAACATCTGACGCGACGACGCTGCCGCGCTGATCGGTTACGATCACGACCGGAGCCAGGTCGCTCACATCGGTCGCCACGTCAATTGTGATTGTGTCGCCTGCGCTCGCACCAATGGAATACGTCTGCACGAACGTTTCAGAGTTGAGAGTTCCCGTCACTGTGTCGCCCACCACAAGCTGGCGGCGGACGCTGTCCTGCGCGAATACCGGCGAGCCGACCAACCCCATTACCAGAGTCAGGACCAGGATCGCCAGCCCGGCCCGGCGCAGCGCCAGGCGTCTGAACATGCTCACACCACTTGTAGCGTTCATCATCTGCATCCCGATAGTCGCTCCTCATTGCGGCGTCAGTCGCGTGACTTCCGCGCACGTCCATGTCAGCGAGTGTAGCCGATACATCAGCACTTCGCAAAGCTTTTTTGGCGGGCTTTATCCGATAGCGGGGCAGGCGTAGGGCAGGCGTCGGCCCTCTAGAGGCTGTTATGCACTTCGTGGTCTGGTTTCCAGGCCATCCCCCCATCCTTCCGACCTGCGGTCGGCTTTCCTTCCCCCAGAACGAGGGAAGGAAAAAACAGAGCGGTCTCCCCTTCCCTCATTTTGGGGGCAAGGGGCCGGGGGA
>JADLHR010000106.1 GCA_020848665.1 Anaerolineae bacterium | reverse complement strand
CCCGGCCCGATCGCAGCGCGCCGCCGCTGACCTACCTCTTTGAGCGCGAGCAGGTCACGGTGCGCGGGCAGAGCGTCGATGGCGTTTTCTGGCTGGTGGCGGTCGGTGCGGGCGAAGGGTGGATTCTTGCGGCGCAAGCTGACCGGATAGACGACGCGCCGCTGCCGGTGATTGAGCTGATCGCGCCGGACGCCACTTCGACACCGCCTGCCACACTCACGCGCACGCCAGCCCCAACACCCACTCAGGCAAAGTCCGCCACGCCGCGCATGGCCGCCACGCCGCGCACTACGCCGCCGACGCTGACGATTACACCGTTTCCGCCGCCGACGAGCGCCGCGCTTGACGTGCCGGAAGGGATAGGCGCCACGTCCACGCCGCGCTCGATCTGGCCGGGCACGCCACCCCCGCTGACGCTGGAGCTTCCGGCCGGCTGGCAGGCCGCGCATGTCCTGCTGCCGTTTCAGACTCCCGCCTCGCTCCGCGAGGTGCCGATGTCGCTCTACGAAGGCGCGCTGCCCGGCGGCGCAACCGGGCATCTGTTCCTGTTCTGGGGCTTCCCGAACGTCACCAGCCCGACTGGCGAGATCAGCCTGTGGACCGACGCGCTGCAACTTCTGCGCGGCTCGCTGGTCGATCAGTCGTGCAACCTGGGCATTGACCTGGCGCCGAAGACGTACCGGGTTGGTGGGCACGAGGCGGCCGGCACGCTCTTTTCGGCGGTCGACTGCGCGGGCGAGCCAGATACCGCCGGATATTTCGCGGCGTTGCAGGTGGAAGGTGGCAATTATGCATTTTTCTTCGCGGTCGAGCCGCCTGGCGCGTTCGCGGATCAGCTCCCCACGCTGCAAGCGATCCTCGACAGCGTGCGCTTCGAGGCGGCGGGCGGGGCGCCGTGAGCGATCCGCCGCTGCGCCGTTCGCCGCGTTTCGCGCTTGGCGCGCGCGAGGCCGGTCGCTATACTGGAACAGCGCGACGGGGAACCGGGGCACAGACCAGACGAGTATAACCTTCGAGGGCAGCATTTGAGCCGCAGTCTAGAGCGCCTGCTGGTGATCGATGTCGAATCGACCTGTTGGGAAGGCGCCCCACCAGACGACCAGGAGCCGGAGATTATCGAGGTCGGCGTGTGCGTGCTCGACGTGCGCAGCGGTGAGCGCCTCACCCGTGAGAGCATCCTGGTGCGGCCAGAGCGGTCGGTGGTCAGCCCCTTCTGCGCGCAGCTGACCACGCTTACCCCGAACACGCTGGAGCGCGGTGTGCCGTTTGCGCGCGCCTGCGCTATTCTGCGCCGTAAGTACAGCGCGCCGCGCCGTGTCTGGGCCAGTTACGGCGACGATGACCGGCGCAAGTTCGAGCATCAATGCCGGACGCGCGGCCTGCCATTACCCTTCAGCGCCAGCCACCTCGACATCAAGAGCCTGTTCGCGCTGCTGCACGGGCTGGAGCGCGAGGTTGGGCTGCTTACCGCGCTGGAGCTGGCGGGCCTGCCGGCGGAAGGCACGCATCATCGCGGCGTGGATGACGCCTGGAACACCGCTGGGCTGCTGGCGGCGCTGCTGGTTCGCTGGCGGCTGGCGCTGGCTGGTGACGCCGCCCTGCTGGCCGGAGAGTCATCGACGGGGCAATCGTGACGCTGGATCGCGCTGTCGCGCGTAGGATAGGGATCGGGATGAGCCAACGCCTGTTTTGCGCAACGCTGCTGAGCTTGCTGTTAATCGCGCTGATTGTGGGGACGGCGGGCGCGCCTTCTGCCCGCGCGCAGAGCGCGCCGCGCGCGACCGTTGCGCTGGCGGGCCAGTGGCTCCGGCAGGGGCAGGCCGGGGTGGTAACGGTGCGCGGCGAGGGCATCGCCGACGTGCGCGCCCTGTTTCAGGGACGGCTCTACCACTTCTACCCGGAAGGCAGCCGCTATGTGGCGCTGCTGTCGGCTGAAGTCGCTACTGAGGTAAAAGACCTACCGCTGCAAGTCATGGTCCGCTACACGGACGGCGCCAGCGAACAGATCGAGCACATGGTCCCGATCAACTGGGGCAACTACGCGCGCGGCACGGTGATGCTGCCGGGGGCGCTGCTGCCGCTGCTCGATCCGGAAGTCAACAACTCCGAAGATACGAAGATGGCGAACATCGTCGGGCGCTTCACGCCGGCGCGCTACTGGACTGGAGGCTTCATCCAGCCGAACCCCGGCGACATTGTCGGCTATTTCGGCGCGACGCGGCTCTATAACGACAGCTACTGGTACACGCATTCCGGGCTGGACACGGCGATGCCGGAGGGCACGCCGGTTACCGCGGCGGCCAATGGGCGCGTGATCCTGTCCGAGGCGCTGCCCATTCGCGGCACGTATGTCCTGATCGATCACGGCTGGGGGGTATACAGCGGCTACGCGCACCTGACGCAGCGGCTGGTTGTGCCGGGGCAGTGGGTTCACCAGGGCGACGTGATCGGCCTGAGCGGCAACACCGGGCGCAGCACCGGCCCGCACCTGCACTGGGAAGTCGCGGTCGGCGGGGTGTGGGTCGATCCGCAGGCGTTTCTGGAGCTTGGCTTGACGCTCGACGCCGCCTCATAGAGCGATTCTCCCTATCAAGGCGTATCCCGTCCGGGCAGCCTCGCCCGGACGGTTTGATTCATTCCTCTGTCACTCCTACAATAGGTGAAACCTGAATGCGCGCGCTGCCGTCTCAGAATAGCCCGCGCTAATGAGGACCTGTCCCTATGAACCATCTCCGTGAGCTGCTGGTTGGCTCGCCCCTGCCGACACACCAGCTTTCCGACGAGCGGCTGAACGGGGTACGCGCCCTGGCGGCCTTCTCGCCGGATGCTCTCTCCTCCATCGCCTACGCCAACCAGGAGATTTATCTGGGGCTGGTCGTGGCGGGCGCCGCCGGGCTGGTGTATTCGTGGCGGATTGGGCTGGCGATCGCGCTGCTGCTGGCGATCGTGGCATTTTCCTACCGGCAAACCATTCACGAATATCCTTCTGGCGGCGGCTCGTATGTCGTCGCGCGCGAAAACCTCGGCGCGCTGGCGGGGCTGGTCGCTGCTGCCGCGCTGCTGATCGACTATACGCTGACAGCGGCGGTCAGCCTGACGGCGGGCGTCGCGGCTCTGGCCTCGGCTTTCCCGACGCTCTGGGATTATCGCGTACCACTGGCGCTTGGCTTTCTGGTGTTGATCACGCTGGCGAACCTGCGCGGCCTGCGCGAATCGGGCACACTGATGGCCGTGCCGGTCTATTTCTTTCTGGCGAGCTATCTGACGATGCTGATAGTGGGTGCGATCAAGATGCTGGTCGGCGATCCGCGCCCTTTCGCGGAAACGGCTCCCCCCGCCGTTGAAAGCGCCACGACCTTCCTGATCCTGCACGCCTTCGCCTCCGGCTGCACTGCGCTGACCGGGATCGAGGCGATCAGCAACGGCGTCCCCGCCTTCAAGCCGCCGCAGACGCAGAATGCGCAGCGGGTGCTGGCCGTAATGGCCGTGTTGATGGCGATCCTGTTCCTCGGCTCGATTGGGCTGACGCAGTATTTCGGCATCACGGCGCGCGCCGACGAGACGATCCTCTCGGCGCTGGCGCGCTACGTATTTGACGACTCGCCCTTCTATTTCCTGGTCCAGACGGCGACGCTCGCGATCCTGGTCGTGGCCGCCAATACGAGCTACGCCGGGTTCCCTCGGCTGGCCTCGATCCTGGCGCAAGACAGCTATCTTCCACGCCAGTTTTCATTATTAGGCGACCGGCTGGTGTTTTCGAACGGAATGATGCTGTTGGCCGGGCTGGCGGGCGCGCTGATCGTCGGCTTCGGCGGTGACACCCACGCGCTGATCCCGCTGTTCGCGGTCGGCGTATTTATCGCGTTCACGCTCTCGCAGGCCGGGATGGTCGTTCACTGGCTGCGGCTGCGCGGCCGCGGCTGGCCGCTCAAGGCGCTGGTTAACGGAATTGGCGCGGCGGCGACCACCGTGACATTGGTGGTGGTGTCGGTCAGCAAGTTCCTCGACGGCGCGTGGATGGTGCTGATCCTGATTCCGGTGGGGGTCTGGTTCTTCCTGACGATCAGGAGCCACTATCGCCAGGTCGCCATCGAGCTGTCGCTGCGCGGCGCAGTTCCTGACCCGACCCCGATGCCGATGCCCCGGATCGTGCTGCCGGTGTCGGGGATGCATCGCGGCGTGTATCACGCTCTGCGTTACGCGTGCTCGATCTCGAACAATGTGACGGCGGTCTATATCGAGATTTCGCCTGGCGCGGCCGATCGGCTGCGCGAGCAGTGGGCAATCTGGGGCCAGGACGTGCCGCTGGTGGTTATTCCGTCGCCCTATCGCTCGGTTGTCGGCCCGCTGCTGGAATATCTCGACCAGACCGATCGCCAGTACGCCGACGGCCAGCTTGCCAGCCTGATCCTGCCGGAGTTTGTCCCGGCGCACTGGTGGCAGAATCTGCTGCACAATCAGACCGCGTGGCTGCTCAAGCTCGCCTTGTTGTATCGGCGGCGGCGTTCTGGTACATTTCGTGCCATCATCGATGTCCCGCTGTATCTGAGAAAGTGATTGCATGAAACCCTGGCAGGTGCTGTCGGATGCGCTGTTACTCGACTGCCCGCCGTGGCTGCGCGTGATTCGTGAGCGCGTCCGGCTGCCCAACGGGCACGAGCTGGCGGACTACTACCGGGTCGAGATGCCCGACTGGGTGCAGATTTTCGCGCTGGCCGACGATGGGACCGTGCCGATGATCCGGCACTATAAGCGCGGCCCCGACGTGCTGTCGCTGGAGCTTCCGGCGGGCTATATCGAGCCGGGCGAAGCGCCGGAGGTGGCAGCGCGGCGCGAGATGCTGGAAGAAACCGGCCTGGTCGCGGATGACTGGCGCGCGCTGGGCCGCTACTTTATCGACGGCAACCGGGGCTGCGGCAACACGCATATCTTCCTGGCGCGTGGAGTCCGGCAGGCCGGTGCGCCGCAGTTGGAAGCATCCGAGATCATGACTCAGCACCGCCTGACGCTGGCAGAGGTCCGCACGGCGTGGCTGAGCGGGCAGTTGCAGAACGTGGGGACGCTGGGCGCTGTTGGGCTGGCGCTGGCGTTTCTGGAGAACGAGCCGTGACGCTGCTTTCGACCGAGGTTCGAGCCGCGCGCCCGGTTGATCTGCCGGGCATGTCCGCTGTGCTGGAGGATGCATTCAGCGACAAGATGCGCGCCATCTTCAGCCACAAGCCGCACGAGGTCCGCGCCGTGCTGGAGGCGCTGTACCAGGGGCCGGTCGCGCGCGGCTACGATGGGATTCTGGTGGCGGAGCGGGCCGGGCGGATCATCGGGACGCTGCTGATCGAGCCAATGCAGTATACTTCCGCCGAGTTGTCGGCCTTCGAGCGGGCTTCGGTGCGCGAGCTGGGGCTGCTGCGCACGCTGCGCGCTTCGTTGATGCTGTGGGTTATCGGCCTCGATCATAAGCCTGATCTGGCGGATGCGCATATCAGCGATCTGGGCGTCGCGCGGGACTGTCGCGGCGAGGGGGTGGCGACGCTGCTGCTGGCGCGCGCCGAAGCCTGGACGCGCGAGCGCCGCCGGGTGCGTCTGACGCTGTGGGTCGCGGCCAACAACCAGGTCGCGCTTCATCTCTACGAAAAGGCGGGCTTCACCATCGCGCGGACACGCCGCAGCGCGCTGACGCGGCTGTTTTTCGGCATTGCTCACTGGCACCTGATGGAGAAACGGCTGGTCGAGCCGCCCTTCTGATCGCATCGGAGAAAGGGAATCAAGACGCGCCAATGGACCCTCAACTCGTCGATCAACTCCATAATGCTGACCCGGCAGTGCGCCGCAAAGCGATTATTGTGCTGGGCCGGTCGAAGGACCTCACCGCGCTATCGGAGCTGGCGCAGGTCTATCGCGCTGATCCGGTGCCGGAGCTGCGCGAGCTGGCCCGTCAGGCCGGGCGCTATATCCAGCAGGAGAACCGGCCCGCGCCTGAGCCGGTCGCGCCGCCGCCTGACGCGGAGCTGGAGCCAGCCCCGCTGGACGCGATCTCCTCGCCGGTCACGCCGGCCGTTCCGGCCATGACCCCCGCGCCGATGCCTGCGCCCGCGATTACGCCTGCCGACGTGCAGCGCGGCGCAGCGTATTTTCGTTCGGCGCGCAGCCTGTCCGAAAGCGGCGAGCAGGCGCGCGCGATTAAGGAATTGGCGCTCGCGCTGCACGCCGATCCGGGGCTGGCGAATGAGCCAGTTTTCATCACGCTGGCGAGCGAGGTGCTTGGCGCGCCGCCCCGCGCCGCAATCCGCACCCTGCTTGACCCGGAGCGGCGGCAGGCGGCGTTTCGCGCAGCGGTCGCCGCCCAGCGGCGCGTGATCCGGCAGCGCGGCTGCGCGCTGGGGCCGGTTCTGGCGGCGCTGGCGCTGTTCCTGGCGCTCGGCGCGCTGGCGCTGACCGTGTGGTGGATTGTGGACGGCGACGCGATCGATAGTGTGCGCCACCGCTACACCGTCTGGCGCCTGACCGAGGACGAGCGCAGCCTGCCCGGCG
This sequence comes from Anaerolineae bacterium, assembly GCA_020848665.1. GTDB lineage: Bacteria > Chloroflexota > Anaerolineae > Aggregatilineales > Aggregatilineaceae > DYGX01. The sequence goes on along the minus strand of JADLHR010000106.1, from coordinate 4,512 downwards.
GCCGCACGTATTATCTCTATGAGCCATCCGGCGTGATCCCGGCTGGCGGCTGGGCGGTGATCGTCGCGCTGCACGGCGGCGGGGCGACTGGCGAGGACATGCTCACGCCAGAGCTGATCGACCTGGCCGATGACGAGCGTGCGCTGCTGGTCGCGCCGAACCTCGACATGGCGAGCGCCCTGTCCGGTGCGCCCGACAGCCGCGCCGGGGCGCTCGAAGGACTGAGCGAGATTGTCGCGCATGTCCGCGAAGCCTATGCGGTCAGCGCCGAGGGTGTGGCGCTCTACGGCTACGACCAGGGCGCGCGGCTGGCAACCGCTTTTCTCGCGGCGCATCCTGAGCAGGTCTATGCAGCGGTCGCGGAGTCACCATCCGGCATCTTCGTACCGGAGCCGCGCGAAGGCGAAGGCATGCCGGTGCCACCGCTGACGCTCGTCTTTAGCGCCTCGGACACGCTGGCCGAGACCACGCAGCCCGAAATCGACGCGCTGCGCGCGCAGGGCCACACGGTCGAGGTTGTGCTGGTCGAAGGCGAGGCGCGGCAGATGACCGAGGACGGGCGGCGCGCGCTACGCCGCATCCTGGACGCGATCCGCGCCGCCTAGCGCGGCGCCGGACGACGACCCCCGCGCTCCGAGTCGGCGGGGCACGTGCGGCTGCAATGCGTGTCGCGCTGTTTACCGAGACCTTCTTGCCGAAGGTAGACGGCATCGTTACGGTGCTCGTCCTGCTGATGGATCACCTGATCGAGCGCGGTGTGGACTTCGCCGTGATCGCGCCGCGCCTCGACCGGCGGATCACGGCCTACCGGGGCCGCCCGGTGATCGGCGTGCCGGGCGTGCGCCTGCCGCTCTATCCGGAGCTGCGGATTGGTCCGCCTACGCCGGGTACCTATCGTGCCGTCAAAGCTTTTCGCCCCGATATCGCCCATTTCATCCACCCCGCGCTGGTCGGCACCGGCGGCCTGCTGATGGCGAAGCGTCTCAGCGTGCCGGCGCTGGCCTCATTTCATCTCGACCTGGCGACCATGATGCAGTATTTCGGGCTGGGCTTTCTGGAGCGGGCCGTGTGGTGGTACACACGCGCGAATTTCAACGCGGCGGATTACGCGCTCGCGCCCTCACGCCGGATGCAGAGCGCGTTGCGCGCGCATGGCGTGCGCGAGGTCGGGCTGTGGCGGCGCGGCGTCGATGCCGGGCGTTTTCACCCGCGCCATCGCACATCAGCCATGCGCCACCGGCTGAGCGGCGGCCATCCCGCCGACACGCTGCTGCTCTACGTCGGGCGCCTGTCGTCCGAGAAGCAGATCGGCCTGATCCGCCCGGCGCTGGACACGATCCCCGGCACGCGGCTGGCGATCGTGGGCGACGGTCCAGCCCGCGCCGAGCTTGAGGCGCGTTTCGCGGGCGCTCCGGCGACCTTCATGGGCTATCTGTCCGGCGAGGACCTGTCGTCGGCCTTCGCCAGCGCGGACATCTTCGTTTTCCCCTCCGCGATGGAAACGTTCGGCCTGGTGCTGGTCGAGGCGATGGCCGCCGGGCTGCCGGTTGTCAGCGCACGAGTCGGCGGCGCGGACGACGTGATCACGCCCGGTGTCAACGGCTACCTGTTCGAGGTGGGCGACGGGCGCGGCCTGATCGACGGCGTGCGGGCGGTTGCGTCGGACCCGGCCCGGCGCATCGAGATGGGCCACAACGCGCGCCGCTTCGCCGAGTCGCAGGCGTGGCCCGCGATGATGGACGAGCTGATCGCCTGCTACGACGACCTGATCGCCGGGCGGCGACCCTCGATCTGAGCGTCAAAACGCGGCGTTCCTTGCCGATCACGCGCCTACACACTACTATTACTCACGGGTGGGCGCTTCCAGAGGAGACAGTATGCACATCGCGATTGTCGGCGCGGGCACGGCCGGGGCGCGGATTGCGCAGGCCGTTGCGCTCAACGCGACTCAGGTGACGCTGCACGATGCCGATGAGTCCGCCATGCGCCGGGCGCTGGACCGCGTCAGCCGCGCGCTTGATCGCGACGTAGCGCGCGGGACGCTGGACCGGGCGCGGGCACGCCGGGCGCGGCGCGTGTTCTCCCTGGCAGGGACGCTCGAAGGCTGCGCCGGGGCCGCGATCGTGATCGAGGCGGTCAGCGACAATCTGGCGCTGAAACGGGCAGTGTTCAGCGCGCTGGACGAGATTGTCCCGGCCAGCACGATTCTGGGGACAACCTCGCACGCGCTGTCGATCACAACGATCGCCGCCGGGACGCGCCGCCCGGAGCGCGTAATCGGGCTGCACTTCGCCCGGCAGGCGCACCAGATGCGGCTGGTCGAGGTCGTGCGCGGCGCGCGCACCAGCCCCGACGTGGTGGACCGCGCGCAGACGTTCCTGCGTGCCATCGGCAAGACGCCGCTGATCGTGCCCGATATGCCGGGCCAGATCGTCAATCGCGTCGCGCAGGCGTACACCGGCGAGGCGCTGCATCTGCTGGATGATGGCGGCCTGGAGATCACGACGATTGACCGCCTGATGGAAGCCGCCGGGTTCCCGCTGGGGCCGTTTCATCTGATCGACGATCTCGGTGTGGAAGCGACTCTTACCCTCAGCCGGGCGATCTTCGAAGCGACCTACTACGCCGCGCCGTACCGCCCGCACCCGCGCCTGGAGCGGCTGGTCGAGGCTGGGCGCATCGGCGGCGAGCAGGCGAGCGGCTTTTACGACCTTCCCGGCGCCGTATCCCGCGCGGAAAAGTAGGCGGTATGCGCGTCCTGATCGTCGGCGAAGTGCCGTTTGTCGATACGCTGGCCGGGCTGTGCCGTGCGCGCGATCACAAGGTCGATCTGTTTCTGGCGGATGATTTGCAGGATCAGGCCGCGCTGGACCGGATGGTGCGCGCCGCGACGCGCTGCCAGCTTGCTATCGAAAGCCTGAACGAGTCGCAGACCGCCAAGCTGTGGCTGGTGGAAGGCGTTGAGGTCAACCTGCCGCCCGACGCGCCTCTGCTGGTCAGCGCGCTGTCGGCCAGCGCGACCGAGATCGCCAGTTGGACCGATCACCCGGCGCGCGTGGTGGGCTATGGCCTGCTGCCGCCGATCACGGTGGCCGGCATGGTCGAGTTCGCGCCCGCGCTGCAAACCGATTTCGAGATCGCGGCGCACGCCCGGCGCTTCTGGGAGGACCTCGGCTTCGAGGTCGTGCGCGTGCCGGACAGCGCCGGGCTGGCCCGTCCCCGGATCGTGTGTAGCTGGATCAACGAGGCTGTGCGCGTCATGGCGGCAACCGGCGTGACGGTCGAGGACCTGGACCTCGCGCTGCAACTGGGCATGAACGCGCCGCGTGGCCCGCTGACCTGGGCTGACGAGATCGGGCTGGACGTGGTGCTCGGCACGCTCGAAGGCTTGCTGCGCTACTGGGGCCACGAGCGGTATCGCCCCGCGCCGCTGCTGCGCCAGAAGGTCTACGCCGGGCATCTCGGCAAAAAGACCGGGCGCGGCTTCTACAAGTACGATGCGGTGTAGCGTCGTTGCGCTTCTCCTTTGGATATTCCGGCCTTCCTGGCCTGGCCTGCGCAGCGCGTGTGGTTTCTTTCTGACCGTTCTTTGCCGCTTTTCGCTGTCTTCCGCTGTTCTTAGCTCTCTAGAGGCTGTTATGCACTTCGTGGTCTGGTTTCCAGGCCATCCCCCCATCCTTCCGACCTCCGGTCGGTTCCTTCCCCCAGAACGAGGGAAGGAAAAAACCAGAGCGGTCTCCCCTTCCCTCATTTTGGGGGCAAGGGGCCGGGGGATGGGGGGCTTTTCTTGGGCGTAAGTGCATAACACGCCCTAGCGCCGCGTGCCCCGCGTCCCCTTCTAGGGTAAAATGAAGGCGTGCAGCCAGCAGGGACACGGACCGGAATGACAGCCGAACTGCGAGCCTATATCCAGCACCTGTTGATTGTCGGTGGCCGGACGGTCAGCATCGCGCCGCCGGGCGCGCTGGCCGAGCTGGCGCCGCATCGCGCCGCGCGCGCCCGCGCCGGGGATACGTTCTTCATTCTGGTGACTCCGTTTGCCGGGACGCACGCGTCCGCCACACAATTAGAGGGGCTTTCACGGCTGGCGGCAGATGTGTACTTCGGCAGCGGCGGCGGGATCACCGGCGGCCTGCGCGAGGCGCTGAGCGCGATTCACACCCTGGCGCAGAACGACGCCCTGCGCGTGGACGCCCTCGCGCTGGCACTGCGCGACGACCAGCTTTACGCCGCGCGCGCCGGGGCCGCTCTCGGCGCGCTGACGCAGCCCGACGCGGTGCACTTTCTGCCCGCTGATCGTCACGATCCGCTTGAAACGACTCTGCTGCCGCTGGGCGCTGGCGCCGGGCCGGACCTTCAACTGGCGCGCTATACGCTGGCGCCCGGCCAGATGATGCTGCTGGCCGATGGCGGGCTGCTCAACGCTGCTGACGACGCTATCGGCGCGGCGCTGATCGGCGGCGATCTGGACAGCGCAATCGAGCAGGTGAAGGCGCTGGCCGGATCGACGCT
>JADLHR010000105.1 GCA_020848665.1 Anaerolineae bacterium | reverse complement strand
ATTGCGCACGATGACTGGGACCTGATTTACCGGCTGGTGATGGCGATGCCCGGCGGCGCGTGGATCGGGCGGCGCTGGAGGCGGGAGTTGGCGTAGGAATGCCCCCCATCCCCCGGCCCCTTGCCCCCACGCAAGCGGAGGGAAGGGGAGGCTGTTCGGCTCATTTTCTTCCCTCGCTCTGGGGGAGGGAAGGGGAGGCTGTTCGGTTCATTTCCTTCCCCCACGCAAGCGGAGGGAAGGGGAGCGAGCAGAAAGTCCTTCCCTCGTTCTGGGGGAAGGATTTAGGATGGGGGGATTGCGCGCAGCACCAGCGTGCAGATTCTATAAGGATTTCGAGAGAGCGAGCTTGAAGCGTGTGCGGCATAGTCGGTATCTTTGACACTGCCGGCGGCGGGCGGGCGGACCCGGCCCTCGTGCGCACCATGACCGGCGCAATTGCGCATCGCGGGCCAGATGGCAGCGGCTTCTACCAGTGGCCGGAGCAATCACCGCGCCTGGCGCTGGGGATGCGCCGCCTGAGCATTATCGACCTCGACACCGGCGACCAGCCGATCTTCAACGAGGACCACTCGGTCGCGCTGGTCTTCAACGGCGAAATCTACAATTACGTGGAATTACGCGCCGCGCTGCAAGCCCAGGGGCACACCTTCCGCACTCAGGCCGATACCGAGGTGATTGTCCATCTCTACGAGCAGCACGGCCTCGACTTGTTCGCGTATCTGCGCGGGATGTACGCCTTTGCGCTGTGGGACACGCGCGCCGAGCGGCTGGTGCTGGCAGTCGATCCGGCCGGGATCAAGCCGCTCTACCTGGCCGAGCAGGGCGGGCGCCTGCTGTTCGCCTCGGAAGTCAAGGCGCTGCTGCAAGACCCCGCGCTGCCGCGCCGCCTGAACCTCGCTACGCTCGACACCTACCTCAGCTTCGGCTACATGATCGGCGCGGAGACATTGTACGAGGGCGTGCGCCGTCTGCCACCCGGTCACGCGCTGGTGATCGAGCGCGGAGCGTGGCGCCTGATTCGTCACTGGACGCCGCGTTTTCCACCGGCGAACGAGCGCCCGGATGACCTGCTCGCAATCGCTGGAGAGACGCGCGAGCGGTTGATCGAATCGGTGCGCCTGCACCTGCGCAGCGACGTGCCGCTCGGCCTGTTTCTCAGCGGCGGGATCGACTCGGCGGCGCTGCTGGCGCTGATGTCGCGGCTGGCGCCGGGCCGCGTGCAGACGTTTTCCGTCGGCTACGATGTCGGGCGCGGCGCGGCCAACCCGGACGACGAGACGCTCCACGCGCGGCGCGTTGCGGCGTATTTTGGGGCGGACCATCACGAGAAGATCATCACTGCCGGGGATTGGTGGGATACGCTGCTGGCCTACATCTACCACCACGACGAGCCGAACGCCAACCCGTCGATCATCTCGCTTCAGGCGCTGGCCGCCGACACGGCGCGGCACGTCAAAGTCGTGCTGAACGGCACCGGCGGCGACGAATTATTTGGCGGCTACCGGGCGCACCGCGTGTTTCCCTGGGCGATTCGCAACGCGGCGCGGCTGGATTGGCTGCTGCCGCGTTCGCTGCGCACCGCGCTGATTGGGCGGCCCTGGCAGCGCGTCGAGCCGCTGTACCCTGCCCTGCGGCGCGTGCCGGTGCTTGGCGCGCTGCCTGCCTACCTGCCGGAATGCCGCGCGCTGTTCCTGCCCACGCCAGAAGGGCTGCGGCGGCTGGCGTCGTTCGAGGGGCTGACGGTCACCGACACGCTGCGCGACCGGCTGTATGGGCCGAATCTCCGCGCGGCGTGGGACGAGGCGCAGCACAAAGAGCGCGCTTACGTCGAGATTCTGCGCCACGCCTGGACCGGCGACCCGGCGGACACGGCGACCGCGCTCATGCTGCTGACATGGCTGCCCGGCAACGGCCTGCTGGCGGTCGATAAGGTGACGATGGCGCACTCGCTGGAGGCGCGCGTGCCGTTCTTCGATCCGCCGCTGCTGGACTATGCGCTGAGTATCCCCCCGGCGATCAGGCTGCGCGCCAACAAGATCGTGCTGCGCGAGGCACTGCGCGAAGACCTGCCGGATTTCGCGCTTCAGCGGCCCAAGCAGCCGTTCGGCACGCCGATCCTGCGCTGGTTCGACACGGCGCTGGCGGAGCGCGTCCAGGCCGTCCTGCTCGACGAGCGCAGCCTGGGGCGCGGGCTGTTCGACCGGGCGGCGCTCGAAAGCGTGCTGCGCGGGCATTTCAGCGGGCGCACCGAGCGAGTCGAGGTTGTTTTCCGGCTGCTGCTGCTCGAGCTGTGGCAGCAGGCGACGATCGACGCGCCGCCGCACATCCCGCAGCCGGACGCCAGCCGGATCGAGGTGCGCGCATGAGGCTGCTGTTCGTCGCTACGCTGCACCACCCTCAGGCGCTTGAGGACGCGCGCCGCGCCGCCCCGTCCGGCGGGGACCGGCTCTTTCCGCCGTCGCAGGCGCAGCATTTCTGGGTGAAGGCGCTGCGCCGCCAGGGGCATGATTGCGCGGTCTTCTGGCGCAGCGCGAGCGCGCTCCCCTGGGCACGCCCGCGCCAGCTCCGCATGACGCAGCGCCTGACCCCGGCCCGCGCGATCGGCGCGCTGGCGGGGCGCGTCCCGGCGCTCAATCCGGACATCCGCCTGCGCAATCGGCGCTTGCTGGCGCAAGCAGCAGACTTCCAGCCGGACGCGATCATCCTGATCGGGGATAACCGCGTGGTCCTGCCAGAGACGCTGGCGCGGCTGAGGCGCGAACACGGCGCGGCGCTGGTTTACGCGTCGGGTACGTCGCCGGTCGTCTTTTCGCACGCCATCGAGCGCGCCGCCGCGCCGCTGTATGATCTGGCGGTGACCAACGATTTTTACCACGCGATCCAGTGGCGCGAGCTGGGCGCGCGCCGCGTCGAGGCGCTGCCGCTGGCGGCCATCGACCCGGAGTTCCACCACCCGTTCGCGCTGAGCGACGACGAGCAGGTGCGCTATCGGTGCGCAATCGGCTTTGTCGGGACGCTCGTCCCGCCGCGCCTTTATGGGGAGCGGATCGCGGCGCTCGAAGCGTTGCGCGATTTTGACCTGGGCATCTGGTCGGTGCACGAGGTTCCGCCGAGCCTGCGCCCGTTCTACCGGGGATCGGCGCTCGGCGCGGAAATGCTGCGCGCCACCGCTGCCGGGCAGATCGCGCTCAACCCGCACGGCGATTTCATGCGCTGGGGCGGGAATATGCGGCTGTTCGAGGCCTGCGGCGTCGGCGCGTTCCAACTGGTCGATGACCGGCCCGGCGTGCGCGAGTGGTTCCGTGACGGCGAGCACCTGGTCATCTACCGCGATCACGAGCACTTGCGCGAATTGGTGCGCTATTATCTGGCGCACGACGGCGAGCGCCGCCAGATCGCGGACGCGGGGCGGGCGCACGTCCTGGCACACCACACGTATGATCAAAGGATGGCGCGCCTGGTAAATTTGATTGAAGACATACGCGAGGACTAAGCTCCTGATGGTCGAGCCGAAATATCACCTGGCAGAGATTTTTGACCAGGCACGAGCGCATCCCGGCGGCGCGCACTCGATTCTGATGCGCCTTGTTCCCCCTGGGTCGCGCGTGCTGGAATTGGGCTGCGCGTCGGGCTATCTGTCGGGCTACATGGAGCGGACTCTCGGCTGCCGCGTCACTGGAATGGATACCGACCCCGTGGCGACCGCGAT